>JAHADO010000212.1 GCA_018375265.1 Campylobacter concisus
TTACACAGTTCATAAAGATGCTAGTGGCAACGTTACAAGCGTTATAGATACAAAAGGAAACAATGTATTTGACGGCGATAATGGCATAAAGGTTGGCTATAACTATAACCACTACCAAACAGCCCTCGGAAATGCAGCTAGCATCACAGCTGAGCTAGAGGGCACAACCCTTAAAGCTACTTCAAGTGTTAAATTTGAAAATGTTGGTAAGGCTGAAGTTAAATTTGTTGAGCTTGATGAGCATGGTAATGTTCTAAATGAAAAATCAGATCAAATAACAAATCAAAATAGAAATACAGCTATGCTAGATGGTGATATCAACCACACCACAGCACGCATCTCACTACCTGAGAATGTTCAAGATGGCGATGTAGTAACTGTAAAATATGGATATGGACCAGATGCAGCCTCTCTCACAAAAACAGGTGGCACAGATACGACTGCCTATAAGTATTTCTTAGTTCATAAAGCAGCTGATGGCTCTATGACAGTTGATCAGATCACTTCAGCTGATGATAAGACACCTATAAAAGTTGGTCTTGCATCTACAAATGGTGCTGGCGAGAAATTTGGTATAGATATCCACGATATGCCAACAACTACCTATAATCTTACACACTCACGTGGCATAGAAGTGACCGTAAAAGGTGATGACCGTGCAGAGCAGTCTAACGGAAATACATGGATATTTAGAGATAGCATGGAGGCTCCGAAGGTTGAATTTATAGAAGGCAACAAAGTTTATGATCCAAGTGTTTCAGGAAGTGGCTCAGGCGCACTAAATGCTGGTATAAGCGTAGCTGACGCTATAAAGGACGGCGATATCAGCCACACTACAGCTCGCATAACATTGCCAAAAGTGTTCTCAGACGGAGACAAACTAACAGTTGCTGTATCTGACTACAACAAAATTTATGCCGACACTGGTGTAAAACAATACCCAGCACATAACCCAGAGCCAACATTTGTTAAGGCATTTGTCATTCACAAAGCGGCTGACGGCACTGTGACTTTTGACGAGGTCGATGCAGCTGGCAATGTCACACATGCAGGCATCCCAGCGCTAAATAACAACGCTATCGAAATAACTGGCGTGCCACTATATAATATGTATGAAAATGGCGTTTTGAAGTCAGATTATGTCCATGCAACTGGTGTTGATGCTACTATCACAGACCACCTTAACCTAAATGGTAACGATAGTGGAAGCAATTTAAGTTTTGCATTCTTAGCGAACGTAAATGTTGTAACTATCACAGAGGTGATCGACGACGTTGCAGGCGGTATAGATCACGGCAATGTCAAAGATAATGACGTAGTAGTAAATGGTGTAACTAAAAAAGGCCTAACAAACGACAGCACTCCGACATTTAACGGCAAGGCGGACCCTAACTCAGTAGTGGAGCTATATGATGGCACGACTAAGATAGGTAGCACAACAACTGATAAATTTGGCAACTGGTCTATCACTCCGGTCACTCCACTTGGTGAAGGTGCTCATAGTATCACAGCTTCATCTCCAGCCACAAATGCGATCAAGGCCTCTGACCCAGCTACTATAACAGTAGATACAGGCACTAAGGTTACACTTGATAGCGTTACAGATGATGTTGCAGGTGGCGTTGTAAATGGCAATGTTAAGGGCAATGATGTGACAGTTGAAGGCAAAACACTAAAAGGCCTAACAAACGACAACACACCAACTCTATCAGGCAAGGCAGAGGCTGGCTCAACTGTAGAGATCTTTGATGGTACAAACAAGATCGGTCAAGTAGAGGCAAAAGGTGACGGCTCTTGGAAATTTGAAGTAAGCACTCCGCTTAGCGACGGCGAGCATGAGCTTAAGGTAAAAACTACTGACAAAGCTGGCAACACAGCCGAGGCTGCTCCAGTAACCATAACTGTTGATACGAAAGTGACAAATTTAAAAGTCGAATGGATAGATGATCTCAACAACGATGGTAAATTTAGCTGGAGTGAGAATTTAAATCCTGAGCACGCAGGACGTATAGCTTGGAAAGCATATCTTCCAAACGACGGCACGGTTAAAGTTGGTGACGTTATGCACTATATGTGGGGTGGACCAGGTGCTACTGGTGAGCTAACTTATACTATAAAAGCCGAAGATATAGCAAAAGGCTATGTGGGCTTTGTAAAACAAAATATGATTCAAGGAACATGGGAACATATTCCTTTTGGCAAGGATTCTGATGGTAAAGTTTTTGAAGCTTGGGCATATCTAACAGACGCTGCTGGTAACAAAGGATCAACAGGCAAAGATGAGATAGTCTTTGACTTTAGTGATGCACCTACTCATATAAATGCTAGCGCTATTTATGGCACAAATAGAACAGGCTTGTTACTTGATAACAATCCAAAAAGCGCAAGCGCTGTTAATATAGAAGCACAAGGTAAAGCAGTAGAGCTAGATGTTAAAACATTCACTCATAGAGCAGATGTGAAACTAGGTGATGGTGACGATATAGTAACGGTGCATAAGAGCGGCGGTGTTTGGGGTGACATGGTAGAAGACTCAAAACTAAATTTAGGAGATGGAGATAATATCTTAAAAGTAGAGACAAATATCGATAGAGCATCAGTAATTGCTGGAGATGGTTATGACAACGTCAAAGTCGATGGATATATAACAAATCGCTCTAATGTAAATTTAGGTGATGGCAACAATACATTAACAGTTGGAACAAATATAGATAATAGTACTGTAGAAACTGGAAGTGGAAACGACACCATCAAAGTTGGTAACTATATCCACTACTCTAATATAAAGTTAGGCGCAGGCGATGACTCATTAACGATTGCAAAGTCAGATATGCAAGGTAATGATATAGATGGTGGCACTGGTTATGACAAATTAGCTATCACTAATCCAGGAACATCTATAAATTTAGATAGCATCGCAGATCATGCACATAACTTTGAGGAGCTTAATATCTCTAACAAGAGCCAAAATACTACTTTAAGCGTAAAACTAAGTGATGTCATAAGCTTAACAGATGGTGATAATACACTAAAAATAACAGCTGATGCTGGAGACAAAGTAGAATTTAAAGATACTGGCTGGCAAAAGGGTGCATCAACTGACGGCTATACCGCATATACAAATGATACTAGCGGAACAACTGTTACTGTTGAGATCAAGGACGAAGTAACACAGCCTATGTAATCGTAATCATAGATGAAATTTTGCTATCAAAGTGGTGGCGTTAAATCAAACGGAGAGCAAGGAAGCTCTCCAAATTTCTACCTAAAAAATAAAATTTAAATTTGTAAAATATTTTGCAATTATTTCAACTATCTTTAAGCATCCCTCATATATAATTCCAGCTCACGAAACGAGAAACCACCTTTAACTTCAACGTTAATAAAGCCTTTTCTTTTTATCGTTGTTCTT
>JAHADO010000213.1 GCA_018375265.1 Campylobacter concisus
GATAATGATCGCTGGTTTTACGCCACTTGGCAAATACTCGTTGATGACAAGACGTCTTTGACCAGTTGCCTCGTCAGCTTGCTCAGTCGCGCTATATCCTGGCTCGACATCCTCAAAGCTAACCACGCCAGCCTCTTCTGCGATAGTTGGAGTTGAGTATGGATCCCACTCAGCGATTATTAGCTTATCATCTTTTTCAGGTAGTGAGACCACTGTCGCTCTTTCTACCGCATCATTATCTGATACTTGGATGATAGAATTTCTTGGGATATAGTGGCGAACTGCCTCACGTCCGTCCTTGTCAGAAACGACAACAAAGAAGCCTTTTTCAGTTACTTTGTGACCTTTTTTGATATCTTTTAGTCTATCAAGGAAGTCACCTTTTAGTATGAAAAATTTAACTACACCATTTGCATCTGCTGTGATCTTTCTAGTTACTGGATCGCCATCTGAAATTTTAAGCTCACTAGCATAAGGGATACGATTTGGAATGTTCCAACCCTCTTTGATGATCTCGACGATACTTTCGTTCTCTTTTACCTTATCGCCATTTGCATAAGGGATATACATCTTGCCTTCGATCTTACCGCTAACGCCAGCTAGTTCGTTTGGCTTAGCAAGGTCGTTTCTTCTGATTGTATATTTAACCTCTTCTTTTTTGCCTTTAATCACGATATTTACGTCTTCGTGAGCATATTCGATCTCGATTTTACCATCGATTGTTGATTTTATCTTTGGCTCAACAAGTAGTACAGCTGCACTTCTTCTATTTGCAACGATCTTTTTGCCGTTGTTCTCGTATGTGCTAAGGTTATAATATCTAATAAAGCCCTCTTTTTGAGCGATGACTTGGCGATCTTGCTGCTCAGTAGAAGCCGTACCACCGATGTGGAATGTTCTTAGCGTTAGCTGAGTACCTGGCTCACCGATAGACTGAGCTGAAATGATACCAACTGCCTCGCCCGGTTTTACAAGTTTGCCTTCGCCCAAGTTTAAGCCGTAGCATTTTGCGCAAACACCTTTTGGCGCTTTGCACGTGATAGGTGTTCTAATGCTTACTGATTTTATGCCAGCTTCAGTTATTGCCTTAGCTTTCTCCTCATCAAGCAATGTGCCTTCGCTAAATAAAATTTCATTTGTTATTGGATCGATCACATCATCTGCCAAAACACGGCCCAAGACTCTCTCTTCAAGGCTTTCGATTAGCTCGCCGCTCTCTGTGATATCTGTGATCTCGACACCCTCGTGCGTACCGCAGTCGTGCATTGTGACTTTAACATTTTGAGCAACGTCGATTAGCTTTCTTGTTAGGTAACCAGCGTTGGCAGTTTTTAGCGCAGTATCTGCAAGACCTTTTCTAGCTCCGTGGGTTGAGTTGAAGTACTCCATTATATTTAGACCTTCACGGAAGTTTGAAATGATCGGTGTTTCGATGATCGAGCCGTCCGGTTTTGCCATAAGACCACGCATACCAGCTAGCTGGCGAATTTGCGCTGCACTACCTCTCGCACCTGAGTCAGCCATCATATAAATTGAGTTAAATCCGCCCTTATCACTTTGGATAAGCTTCATCATCTCGCTTGCAACGCTGTTGTTTGTATCTGTCCAGATATCGATGATCTTGTTGTATCTCTCACTATCTGTTAAAAGACCAGCGCCATATTGCTTTTGAATTTCGCGAACTTTTTTCTTAGCTTCATCGATATATTTTTGCTTGCTATCTGGCACGATAATATCTGCGATAGAGATAGAAATTCCCGCTTTTGTAGCATACCTAAAGCCTAAATTTTTAAGCTTATCAAGGAAGTCAGCCGTTACTTCAAGGCCGCCATTTCTATAAACATAATCAACCAAATTTGCAATGTCTTTTTTCTTCATGATCTTATTCCACATATTTTCAGGGACAAAATCAGGAAGTATCGCTCTTAGGATCAAGCGACCAGCAGTTGTAAAGATGATCTTGTTATCAACCATAGTTTTGATTTTAGCGTGAAGGCCAAGAGTGTTAGCCTCTTCAGCGATCATTACCTCATCGACGCTTGAGAAAATTTTATTTGCACCTTTTTCATCATTTCTCTCTAGACTTAGGTAATAAATTCCCAAAACCATATCTTGTGAAGGGACTGTGATAGCCTTACCGCTTGCAGGAAGCAAGATGTTCATTGAGCTAAGCATCAAAATTTTACACTCAGCGATAGCTTCCTGCGATAGTGGCACGTGAACAGCCATTTGGTCGCCGTCGAAGTCAGCGTTGAACGCCGCACAAACTAGTGGGTGAAGCTGGATCGCCTTGCCCTCAACAAGCACTGGGTGAAATGCCTGGATAGAAAGCTTGTGAAGTGTCGGAGCACGGTTTAGCATGACTGGATAGTCTTTAACAACCTCTTCTAGGCACTCCCAAACCTCATTTGTCTTATCTTCTATCATTTTTTTAGCTTGCTTAACGGTTGTCGCATAGCCTTTTTCTTCAAGGCGAGCAAGCAAATGTGGCTTAAATAGCTCTAAAGCCATCTTCTTTGGAAGACCGCACTGATCCATTTTTAGCTTTGGACCAACGACGATAACAGAACGTCCAGAGAAATCAACACGCTTACCTAGCAAATTCTGACGGAAGCGGCCTTGCTTACCTTTGATGATCTCACTTAGTGATTTTAGTGGGCGTTTATTTGCACCTTTTACTGCATTTGCTCTACGGCCATTGTCAAATAGCGCATCAACAGCCTCTTGAAGCATTCTCTTTTCGTTTCTGATAATAATCTCAGGTGCGTCAAGCTCAAGCAGGCGTTTTAGACGGCTATTTCTATTTATTACACGGCGATATAGATCATTTACGTCTGAAACAGCAAATTTACCGCCATCAAGATTAACAAGTGGTCTAAGATCGGGCGGAAGAACTGGTAAATTTGTTATCATCATCCACTCTGGGCGGTTGCCTGAATTTAAAAAGCTCTCGATAACCTTTAGACGTTTTACGATAGTCTTTTTCTTGGCCTCAGAATTTGTAGCCTCCATCTCTTCTTGTAGCTGATTTAAAATTTGAGTTAGATCAAGCTCAGCTAGCATATCATAGATGACCTCGCCACCCATTCTAGCACTAAAGCCACTCTCTTCATATCTTGAAGCTAGGCTTTGATATTGCTCCTCGTTTAAAACATCATATTTTTCAACTTTTTTAGAATTTTCATTGTCATAATAAGCCTCGCCAGCATTATCGACAATGTATGCCTCATAGTAAAGCACGCGCTCGAGGTCTTTCATCTTGATACCAAGAAGCGCGCCAATACGGCTTGGTAAGAAATTTACATACCAGATATGAGCCACTGGAGTTACAAGCTCGATGTGACCCATGCGAGAGCGACGAACTTTAGATGTTGTTACTTCAACGCCGCACTTTTCGCATTTGATGCCCT
>JAHADO010000214.1 GCA_018375265.1 Campylobacter concisus
TGCATCGACGCTTGTCAGAAAAGACCTTGATCAAATTTCGCCTTTAGTTTTGCCTTGTATCTTGATGCTTAGAGGCAAAAAAGCGTGCATCTTGCAATCTTTCAGCGAAGACAAAAAGATGGCAAACATCATCACGCCTGATCTTTCAACTGGCACTAGCACGATAGAAATAAGCAAGCTAAAAGATGAGTATCTAGGCTATGCTTACTACCTAAAACGTGAATTTGTCCCAGAAGATACAAGCTCGACAAAACTTATCGACGCTGGTAATGACCACTGGTTTTGGGGCACTTTAAAGCGCTCTAAGAAAATTTACTTTGATGTCGTGATAGCAAGCTTTATCATAAACTTATTTGTCCTTGCAAGCCCACTCTTTACTATGAACGTATATGACCGCGTTGTGCCAAATAACGCAGTTGAGACACTTTGGGTTCTAGCGCTTGGCGTGAGCGTCGTTTATGGAATCGATCTATTTTTAAAATTTGTTCGTTCATATTTTCTTGAGATCGCAGGCAAGAAGAGCGATATCATTATGAGCTCTATCTTATTTGAGCGCGTCATGGATATGAAATTTAGCAATAAGCCAAAGTCAGTTGGCTCATTTGCTAGCAACTTGAAAGAATTTGATACAGTTAGAAATTTCTTCTCATCTGCGTCGCTTGCTGCCATTGTGGATCTACCATTTGCGTTAATCTTCTTGATAGTTACCTACTTTATAGGAAGCTATCTTGTGCTTGTGCCTATCGTTATCATGATAGCTATTTTGTGCTACACATTTTTTATAAAAGACCCACTTCAAAACGCTATCAAAAGCACATTTGAGGCTTCAGCTATGAAAAATGGAATTTTGATAGAGAGCCTTAGTAGCTTAGAGACCATTAAAACTCTTGGTGCTAGTGGTCACGTGCAGTGGAACTGGGAAGAGGCGACTGGCGAGATAGCAAACAGAAGTATCAAGTCAAAAATAATCACTACTTCAATCACAACTGTGACTTCATTTTTAGTGCAGTTAAACACTATCGCTATCATCGTTCTTGGCGTTTATATGATACAAGATACGCACCTTACAATGGGTGGTTTGATCGCTGCTGTTATGCTTAGCTCTCGTGCGATCGCCCCTATGGGTCAAGTAGCCTCACTAGCTGCAAATTTCGAGCAGACAAAGACAGCTTATCAAAGCCTTAGTAAGATCATGCAGATGCCAGTTGAAAGACCTGAGGGCAAGAAATTTGTTAGAAGAAATTCTTTTGAGGGCAAGATAGAGTTTAAAAACGTTAGCTTTACATATCCAGATACTACAAAAGGCTCACTTGATAGGTTAAATTTTGTCATACAACCAGGTGAGAAAGTAGGCATCATCGGCAGAAATGGCTCTGGTAAGACAACCTTACAAAAGATAATCCTAGGCCTTTATGCACCGACAGAAGGCTCAGTGCTAATTGATGGTATAGATATCAACCAGATAGACCCAGCTGACCTTAGAAGAAATATCGGCTACGTGCCACAAGATGTTGTGCTATTTAAAGGAACAGTTAGAGAAAATATCGTTCAAAAAGCTCCTTATGTCGACGATATGCAGATCATTAAGGCGGCTAAGGTAAGTGGCGTAGATGAATATGTCAATGCCCATCCACTTGGTTTTGATATGCCAGTATTTGAAAGAGGTGATGGCATTAGCGGCGGTCAGCGTCAAAGTATAGCCGTGGCTAGAGCATTTTTGCTAGATAGTCCTATCATCTTGCTTGATGAGCCTACAAATTCACTAGACAATACAGTTGAGAGCAAGCTAAAAGCAAATTTAAAGGTAAATACCGTAAATAAAACTATGATCTTAGTAACTCACAGAACATCGATGCTTGATCTTGTTGATAGGCTCATAGTGATGGATAACGGCAAAATTTTACTAGATGGTCCAAGAGACGAAGTTTTAGCTAGACTTAGTGGGAAGTGATTATGCAAGAAGATATAAAAAATCAACAAAATGAAAATTTAAAGCCAGACGAAAAGCCAGTTCAAAAAAGCGACATAAAAGATCAAGAGAGCGCTGGAGATCAAATTTTAAATAGCGTAGATGGCATCAGGTCAAACATCCAAGCAAAAAACTACGATGCTTATGACTTGAAATTTATGTCAAGCCTCTCAGAAGCAGTTTTGGCAAAAGCTCCATCAACCTCAAAAAAGATACTTTATGCAGTTAGCATAACTGTATTTTGGCTTCTTATCTGGGCTTCGTGGGCACAGATAGATGAGATAACAAGAGGTAGTGGCAAGATCATCCCATCAGGCAAAAACCAAGCGATACAAAACCTTGAGGGCGGTATCGTGGATCAAATTTTTGTAAAAGAGGGCGATGAGGTTAAAAAAGATCAAATTCTAATCAGACTTGATAATAAAAACTTTACAAGTAGCTACGGCGAGTCAAAGCTAAGACTTGATGAGCTTCAGGCTAAATTTATGAGGCTTGATGCTGAAGCAAATGATAAAGAATTTGACTACAACGAAACAAGAGATGCGAATAATAGCAAAGCTGTAAGATACGAGATAAGTTTGCATAACTCAAACATCGATCACCTAAACGAGCAAATAGGAATTTTAACAGAGCAAATTCACCAGCGCCAAAGTGAGCTAACCGAGCTTAGAAATAAAATTTCTCAAACTCAAAATAGCTACAATCTTGTCTTAAAAGAAAAAGCGATCATGGAGCCTATCTTTAAAAAAGGTCTTGTTAGTGAGGTCGAGTATATCCAGCTTCAAAGACGTGTAAATGACCTAAAGGGCGAGCTTGACGCATCTGTGCTTGCCGTGCCAAGGGTCGAATCAACCATAAAAGAGGCGAAAAATAAGATAGAAGAGGCAAAGCTGGCATTTAAAAACAATGCAAAAAAAGAGCTAAACGAAGTCTCTGCTGAGATCGCAAGGATAAACGAGTCGCAAATCAGCCTAAGTGATAGAGTTGAAAGAACTTATGTAAGATCTCCTGTAAATGGTATCGTTAGTAAGATGATGGTGCATACCGTCTCAGGCGTTATCAAGCCTGGTGAAAACATCGCTGAGATCGTCCCACTAGAAGATAAGCTTATCGCTGAGGTAAAGGTTAAGCCAGCTGACGTTGCATTCTTAAGACCGGGGCTTGATACGATGGTTAAATTTACGGCGTATGATTTTAGTATTTATGGCGGCTTAAAAGGCAAAGTAACGCAGATCAGTGCCGATACTGAGACAAATGAAAAAACAGGCGAGAGCTACTATCTAGTCAGGATAGAAACTGAGAAAAACTATCTTGGTAGCGAAGAGAAGCCACTTAGGATAAAGGTTGGTATGATAGTTTCAGCTGATATCATCACTGGTAAAAAGACGATACTTGACTATCTGCTAAAACCTATCTTAAAAGCAAAACAAAACGCT
>JAHADO010000215.1 GCA_018375265.1 Campylobacter concisus
AAATTCCAAAGCATATCATTGTGAGCGATAGGCTGAGCTTCAAAGCCAAATTTGTATTGATTTAGCACTAAATTCGTTACGCTTGCGCAGACGATGATAGAGATGACGCCATAAAACATCGAAAAGTCACGCTCAAAAATTTTGCTGATAGCTCCCACTGAGCAAAATTTACTTCTTTGCATAAATGCGCCGATGATGATGGCACAAATAAGCGAGATAAATAAATTTGCATGCTGTGAACCTGGGCCTTTTTCTGAGCTAAATAATGCGCCATTTTCGCCAAGTTTTAGACCAAAGATAAGTGCTAGTAAAAGTAAAATAGCGATAATCAGTGGCAAAAACCCGATAGCTTTTGCAGTGGTTTCACTCTCAGGTAAAATGTAGCCATTTTTCTTAAAAGCTCGTCCCACAAAGACGCCAGCAAACAAGCCAACAACGCCAGCTATAGCGGTCATATCTCCGCCTCCAAGACGCAAAAACGCTCTCCAAGGGCAGCCTAAAAATATGAGGCAGCCTATCATCGCAAACACGCCTAATAAAAACCTAGAAAATGCCGCGCTACCAGATACTGGAGTGAAATTTCTGCTCCAAAGCATGCTAGCTAGAAAGCCTCCGATGATAAGCCCTAAAATTTCAGGCCTTAGATATTGCACGACTTTGGCCTGGTGAAAGCCAAGCGCACCCATGCTATCTCGTAAAAAGCAAGCCGCGCAAACGCCCATGTTTGCTGGGTTGCCAAAATGAACGAGCACTGGACCAAGTATGCCAAGGCTCGCACCTGCGATGATGTAAAGTAGTGTTTTGTTCATGTAAATTCCTGTGTAAAGGTAAAACCAGACTGGTTTCTTAAACGACATTTTAATAATTATTAAATAAAACAAAGATTAATTTTTTGTAAAACAGAAGTGGCTAAAATATGCAAAAATTTCATAAAAAGGATAAATGATGAAAGATTTTATGAGCTATGCAGATAGCCTGAAAATTCTAAAAGATACGATAAATGCGTGGGAAAAGGTCGAAAAAGTGGCTATCACGGATGCGCTTGATAGAAATATCGCCTACGATGTCACAGCCGCTGAAAACTACCCAGCAAAGCCAGTTTCGGCGATGGACGGCTACGCTTTTGCCTTTAAAGATGGACTAAACGAGCTTGAGCTCATCACAGACCTTCCAGCAGGTAGTGACAAAGGGCTGCATGTAGAGGGTAGCAAATGCGTCAAAACCTTCACTGGCTCGCTAATGAGCGAAGGCACTGATACTCTTGTGCCAGTTGAAAATGTCGAGGTAAGCGGCTCGAAAATAATCATCAAAAAGAGTGTGCCAAAGGGCTTTGCTGTGCGAGCAGTGGGTGAGAGCTACAAAAAAGGCGAAATTTTAATAAAAAAAGGCACACGTCTAACTTACGCTGAGATCGCGCTTCTTGCCGAGCTTGGCGTCTTTCACGTAAGTGTCTTCATCCGTCCAAGGGTGGCGATACTTGCAACTGGTAGCGAGATAAAAGACCTTGGCGAGCCACTTGATAGTCCAGCGCAAATTCACAGCTCAAACCACGTAGGCATCGCTATGCAGATACGCAAAATGGGCGCGGAGCCGATCATCTGCGAGATCGTAAGAGATAAGGCCGAGCTTGTCGAAAAAGCGGTCATAAATGCACTAAAATCAGCCGATATCTTGGTGACGACTGGTGGCATCAGCATGGGAGACTATGACTTTGTAAAGGGCGCTTTAAATGAAAACTTTAAGCTCATCATCGAAGGCGCTGCTATAAAACCAGGCCGCCACATCAGAGTGGCAAAATCAGGCGACAAATACATCTTTGCGCTGCCTGGATTCCCTTACTCGGCGATGGTTATGTGCGTGCTTTATGTAAGAGTGCTTATAAACACTTGGTTTAGCCAAGAAGAGCCAAAGATCACGGCGATAATGGACGAAGACTACAAAAAACGCTCGCCATTTTTGGAATTTACAGCGGTAAATTTAGAAAACAGAGATGGCAAAATTTTTGTAAATTTAAACGGTAAAAAGCTAGGTAGCTCAGCGATCGTAAATAACCTAACAAACGAAGCTGCACTGCTTATCATCCCTAAAGAGACAGAATTTATCGCAAAAGGTGAAGTGGTAGAAGTTTTAAAGATGCCTTGCTAAGGGTAAATTTATAGCCCTTGAAGCACTACGACGTCGGTTATCTCGGCGTCTTTTTCTATCTTAGCGTCTAGCCCTTTGGCTATTTTTATAGTGATATCTTTTGTTTGATTTGGCGTTAGAAAGATCAAATTTCTAACGTCATTTTCGTATTCGCTAAGTCTTTCGTAGTAGCCGTTTATGCCGTGCTTGCTCTTATACTCTGGCTTTATGAAATTTAGTCTAAAAACATCTGCGCCATACTTTAGCGAGTACTCTTTAAATTCATATTTTCTTTGGCTGGTAGTCTTAAAGTTTTCATTAAATAGCTTTAAAAGTGCCTTGTCGCTAACGTCTCTTGCGTCGCTCTCTTTTAGCACGATCTCGTCAGCTCCGTTTGGCTCTTTGTACTCGGTGCCGTTTATGGAGTATATGGCGACGTGCATGTTATCTCTTTGCGATGCAGCACTCTTCATGAAAAACCTTAGCCTTGGATTTTGCGTGATCTGCACATCTTTTGGCGCTACTTCGTTGCCGTTTTCATCAACGTATTTTACCCCCTCAAATGTAAGTAAATTTGACTTTTTAGCCACTGATAGCGCGCAGCCTTTGTCACTTAAGCAGTGATGAACTAGGTCTTGCATGAGAGCGTGGTTGTCATTTACTCTTTTGGCACTTAGTGCGCTCTTTGGTACGTGTGCTACGCAGGTGCATGGCGAATTTGCCGAGCAGCCAACTATCGGCGAGCCTAAGAAGTCTTGACCTAGTATGAGCGGTATGCCATTAGATGTGATACTCCTGCCAGCTTTGCTTTTTAGCACCACTCTGCCACCATGCGGGCAAGTGATGATGTCGTCTTCTATGACTGGGTGAGCGGTGAAATTTGTAGCTGTGGCGCCCAAAGGCATGCTTTGATGATATAGCGCCTCTTTGCTCTGCGTTTGGCTCTCTTTTTTATCATCATTGTTAGCTCTTTTTAGCTTTACATCTAAACTACCCATATCTATATCATAGCCAAGCACCCTTATGCTAGTGTTTTTATTTGTGATATCAAGAGAGCCTTTAGAGCTTTCATCATCTCTTGGGCTAAAGTAGTAAAATGGCTTTTGATCTTCTTTGTTCTCAAAGAGATCGTGCTCTTTTTCATCTTTGAAATTTGTAAAGCCAAATTTATAGTCTTTAGCTTCATTTGCACCTTTTAGAAGTGTAGCGTTTAAAAAGAGATCGACCTTG
>JAHADO010000002.1 GCA_018375265.1 Campylobacter concisus
TGAGATGACTCATATCTTGAATGAAAATGGTCACGATATCTATATCAAAATGGTGCCATACTCAGCAACACTTGAAGAGACAACTTCTAAGACAGCAAAAGCGTCAAAGAAGTTCCACGTATGCTACGAGATTGCTGTCTTTAATGTTGCTGACACAACTTGCAAGATAGCGGAACCAGCATCAATTGACGCAATTGTCAAGACCAAAAGTCGCACCAACAAGGTGTTTGGTGTACACACTTGCAACCCAAAGGAATTCGTCGAAGACCTCGTGTATACACGCATGGTAAATACATCACCAAGTTCCTCAAGCACCTTTGACGCAAACCTAAAGGCTTTCTACAACAACTATGACCTCTATGACGCTATTTGTCACAAATCAGAAGAATGGCAAGCCAACGCTGCAAAAACCGTCTCTGACTATTTGGACTCATTTGCGCCAAGCCAACACAAAGCGAACATTTATTCGGTCATCGAAATTGTACAACAGCTTGAGACCTACAATATTCCGCTGAACCTCTATCGCGATATCTATCATCGCCTCGCAGCAGAATATAATGACACAGAGCTTACAGAAATCTGTAAGCACAACCTCAACCTGTTGATGTCTAACACGCTTGACCATCTCAACACAGTCAAGAACACGCTCACATCTCTTCTTGTGCCACAGGTCGAGCCTGCTATTGACCCAATGTACTCAAAGGAGCAAGCTGCGGCTATCACCACAAAAGAGCCACTTGCTCTAGTACAATCTGTTGCTGGCTCTGGCAAAAGTTCGGTCATTCTTGCTCGCATCAAGTACATGGTTGAGTCTGGTATCGACCCTAACGATATCACAGTCTTGTCGTTCACTAACGCTGCGGCAAACCACATTAGCGACCTTAACCCTGATGTTCACTCAATGACCATTGCTAAGATGATTCACACCATCTATACCAATAACTTTGACAAGCATCAGCTCTCAAGCATTGACACCATTATCAACTCACTTGATATTTATATGCCTGATGACCAATTCGCTTATGAGTTTAAAAAGCGCCTTCGTAGCACAGCAAAAGCTGACCGCGATGCCTTCACAACCCTCAATAACTTCATTGAGGAGAACTATGACGAGGTCATGAACACCCTCGACATCATTGGTCAGACATCGCTAGAGCTTGAGATTATCATCTGCTACCAGAAGATTGACACCCTCGCTGAACCACCAGAGGTCAAAAGCAAATATCTTATCATCGATGAGGTCCAAGATAACTCCATCTTTGAGTTCATCTATACCCTCAAGTATGTTGATAAGAACAAAGAATCCCTGTTCATTGTGGGTAGACTTGCATTGCCCACACTAAACCCTACTAACTGCGGGAAACCAACGCTTACAAATATGATACCGTTATACTTTGGGAAACCAAGCTATAACAAATAAGTTAACAGCTTATTGTATGGTAACAACTCATATTTCAGTTGCAATCACATTAAAACGCAGCCAGCAACCCTAACGTCAAGACGAGGGCTGAAGGTTCATCGACTATCGAAAGCTAAGAATTTACTTCTGAAAATAAGGCGATATAACAATCGCACGAAGCAAATAGAGTAGAGCCTTATGACATAAAGGTTTGTCGCATACCGATACTAAGTATGCATAAAACAATTAAATCGAAATGATGGGTATCTATTGACAAAATAAATTATTATGTTATACTATCAATAGATAATGATATAGTCAGAAAAATTGAAAGTGTGGAATTATGTCAACCACAATCTACGAAATAAACAGAAAGCACACGTTAAACCAAACATTTTTTGATACGATTGATACAGAAGCTAAAGCATATTTCTTAGGCTTACTGTGGGCTGACGGTTCATTATCTAAAACAGCCAAACGATGTTCTGGAAATAACAGACTGTCGATATCTCAAAAAATCGATGATATTGACCAGTTGCACAAAATGCAAATGGCATTAAATTCTAATTACTCGCTGTATATGTCTACAACAAATAATGCATATAACAAAAATCACAAAATAGCAACACTATCAATAAATAGTGTCTATCTAGTAAATCAATTAGAATGTCTTGGCATGTGCAACAAAGAAAACAGAACATCAATTCCAAAAATGCCAAACAACCTCATGCATCATTTCATCAGAGGTTACTTTGATGGCGACGGTTGCCTTAGTGTTTACCAACAAAAAATCAAAAAATGGAATATAAATAAACAAGAGTTTTCATTAACAGGTAATGAACAATTACTATTAGCCATAAAACAAATATTAGAGAAATCAGCAAACGTTTCAGACAAAGTAAAACTGAAACATTATAAACGAACAAACAAAGCTGTTTCTTTACGCTATGGTAAAAAACAAGATATCATATCGTTACATCAATATTTATATGAAAACGCAACTTTGTATAATGAAAACAAACATCAAAAATTCGTAGATTTTCAAAACAGATTAAACGGATGCAAGTCAGACGCTCTATGAGTTCCGTGCGTCCAACCCTCGTGCATTAAATGTTCTTGAGTCATCTAACGTCTTCACGAACTACAAAATGCAAACCAATTATCGTTCCAACCAGGAGATTCTTGACTTTGCCAACAAAGTCCTGTCCAACATCGAGGCAAATCAATACGCCAATCTTCGCCTTCGCGCTAACAGCCTTGCTGCTACCACCACTGACTCTTTCAAGACTAAGGTAAACCTTCACTATGAGCGAGTCAACAAGATTTCCGATATTGATTCAAAGCTGCCACACATCATCGCAGCAAACGCGGCGCCTTATCTTGACGAAAAGTACAAGAATAAGGAAAAGGTGGCTTTCCTTGCTTATACAAGGCGCGATGTTGACAGATTCAAGAGTATTCTTACCATCATGTACCCAGGAGCTAATATTGTCAGCCTTGTCCCTGACAAAATCTATAACTCCACAATCTTCTCCGAGTTCATCAAGCGCTATTGGCAAGATGTAACTTACATGACTGTCCAGAACATTATCCCAGCTATCCAGACTGAGATTATCAACAAGCTTGACAGCATTACCCACAATGGGTCCAAAGCCATTAACCTCATTCAAATCATGCTTGCTGATTGGGCAAGAGAAGATGGTGGCTACATTGCTGAACAAGTAAGACAGTACATGAACTCAAGCATCACCAGAGACCAATTCTTTGATGAGCTAAAAAAGTCCATGCTGAGCTTTGAGATTCGTCGCAACGCCATTCAGCAGTCCATGCAGGCTGACAAGAATGCCGAAGAAAAGCGAGCAGAAGAGATTGAAAAGGCAGACTTTGTTGTCTCGACCATCCACTCTGCAAAGGGACTAGAGTTTGAGAATGTCGTTGTTCTGTATCGAGAGAGCTACGACACTTCCGAGGAGATGAAGCGCATGTACTATGTCGCTCTCACTCGTGCTATGCAGTCAGAGTACGTTATCGCATACGATATTAGGGCTAATCCTAAGATTGTCGATGACTATAACTCCATTGTAGAGCAGCTCGAAAATGGTCAACCAGTGACCGCCTAAACAACCCAACATAAGGGGCGGTATTCTACCGTCCCTTATTTCTTCTTGAAAAGGAGGAAACACCCATGCCTTTAGCCGATACATTACGACCAACATCTTTTGACACCATGGTGGGACAAGACCATCTCGTTGGACCACATGGTATTCTTCGCAAAATGGTCGAGAATAACTCTGTATCCTCATGTATCTTTTACGGACCACCAGGAACAGGGAAGACCACCGCAGCACTTATCCTCGCAGCGTCAACATCGCGCAATATGGTCAAACTGAACGCAGTATCAGCATCATCTGCTGACATTAAGCAAGCAACGTCCAAGCCCAACACGCTGCTTTATCTTGATGAGATTCAATACTTTAACAAAAAGCAACAACAGCTTCTCCTACCATCTGTTGAATCAGGAGACGTAATCTTAATCGCATCTACTACTGAAAACCCATATTTCAGCGTCTATGATGCGCTGCTCTCACGCTGCACCGTGCTTGAGTTCAAACGACCATCACAAAACAATATCGCAACACTTATCACCGCTGAAGCATCGACACCAACGTCGCCACTTCACGGTCTAAACAAATCGGTTATCGACCAAATCGCAGCGATATCCTCTGGAGATGTAAGACGAGCCTTAACTTGTGCTGAAACGCTTTGCATGACACATGACCCGCACGACATCGCCGAAGAAACTCTGAAAGAGTACACACCGTCTGCTTCTATGGCAGGCTTTGATGCTCATGGTGACAACCATTATACCTACATCTCAGCCTTACAAAAGTCAATCAGAGGCTCAGACCCAGATGCTGCGGTATTTTGGCTCACAAAGCTGCTCGAAGGCGGCGACATGATAAGCCCAATCAGACGCTTGCAAGTCATCGCGGCTGAAGACATTGGTCTTGCCTACCCTGACGCTATGGTTCACACATTAGCCTGCTGTCAAGTAGCAGAACGACTTGGACTGCCTGAAGCGTATAAACCACTCACTCAAGCAGCACTGCTCCTAGCTTTAGCACCTAAGTCTAACTCTAACGAGCCAGCCTATATGACAGCACAAAAAGACATTGCTGAAGGAAAAGGAGCAACCGTGCCATCTCACCTTGCCTCTGAGCACGCCCCAGGCTACATCTATCCTCACAACTATCCTAATCACTGGGTAGCCCAACAATATCTACCTGATGATATCACTACCCACTATTACCAACCAGGCAACAATCCTCAGGAACAACAAGCTATTGCCTATTGGAAACAAATCAAAGGAGAACAATAATGCGTCCTGATAAGATTTATGCACCTGACGCGCCTATGCCAAAGAAAATCATGCTTTATACCATGATTAATAAAGATGGTACTTGTAAACAAAACACAATTGCGTGTCTTAACGACCAATCTGTTATTGACCTATGGAATAATTTCATCAATAAATTACAAACAAACGATACTGCAACGTTATGTCAAAGCATCTACGAAATAGATGTACGCCGTCTCAACAAAACAATCACAATGTTGCTTATCCAAAATGATTTTCTTACAACACCTCAAAATCTAATTGACATCATGCTTTGTAATTGTGATGGCACGTACGGAACAATGTACAAAGACCTTGAAAAATCATGGTCTGCAAGCATTGATTCCATGGATGAAAATATGATACTTGATATCCAAACAAAGCTTCTCAAATATATTGATTGCAATAATATCTCAATCAACCAAACACCAAATGGATATCAGTTTATCTTTCATACAGACGAGAATCAATACGACATTCGAAAAATTCTTGAAACATATTCTAATGTGAAACTATACGAAACAATGCTCCCTATTGCCTGGCAAACCAAGCAATAAAATCACAAGATATAGTGTTCACATAAAATTCACAAAACTATATCTTGACAAATCAATTCATCTGTGCTATAATTATATATCTAATGTACCTTGATAATTGTATAGCGCATTACAGCAAAGGAACCAACAATGCACAATTACAAATCTATTGCTCCTTGGCGTGGCTGTCCAGACATTATGTTTGGCTATTACAACGACTATGCTGACCCTGACCTTCTATACAAAGGTTGGGTTTTCAACTATTGGGACATCGAGGCTGCTATCTGGGAAAACTTCACAGAAGAGTTTCCTAATTCAACCGATGACGCATTCTCAGCATATGTGCGAGATGCAGCGCCTCTATATCTCGACGATTGTATTGCCAACAACTATTTCCCACATGGAATCAAAGACTGGCACGATGCTTACGCAACCAAGGAGTAATTGTCCAAACAAAGAAAGGAAAATTATGGACAATGAACTCAAATTATATGTTGTAAAACGTGACGGAAAAAAGGTACCCTTTGACCGTCAAAAAATTTACAACGCTATTGAAGGAGCTGCTCGCGAGTGCGGCTCCACAACATCTGACGAGCTAAAACGCCTCACAGACCAAGTGGTCAATAAGTGTCAGACAAAGTCTGACTTATCTGTCGAGGCTATTCAAGACATGGTAGAGGACACATTGATGTCTAATAACTACCACGACATCGCTCGTCATTACATTAAATATCGCCAGAACAAAGAAATCGTCAGAGCGAGCAAAAAGACAGATGACGAAATCTTATCACTCGTAGAATGCCGCAACGAGGAAGCTAACGAGGAGAACTCTAACAAGAATCCAACACTCGTGAGCACCCAGCGTGACTATATTGCTGGTATCGTGAGTAAAGATATTGCTCGCAGACGACTTCTTCCAGAAGATGTCGTGAAGGCTCATGACGCTGGTCTTATTCATGTTCATGACATGGACTATACGTTGCAACGACTCACTAACTGCTGCTTGGTCAACTTAGACGATATGCTGCAAAACGGCACCATGATTGGTGGCGCAGTCATTGAGAAGCCACACAGTTTCTCAACAGCTTGTAATATTGCTGCACAGGTGTCGCTGGCAGTAAGTGCCGTCCAGTACGGAGGTCAGACCTGGTCTTATACACCACTCGCAAAATTTGTTGACGTCTCAAGACAAGCAATCCGCAAAGAGGTTTATGAGGAGCTTGAGGGCACAGGAATCTCCATTGACAAACTTGAGGAAATTGTCGAGAGTCGACTCAAGAAAGAAATCACTCGTGGCGTTCAAACAATTCAGTACCAAATCATTACTATGTCGAGTTGCAATGGTCAATCACCATTCGTATCCACCTTTATGTACCTCAACGAAGCTGGCGATGATGAACAACTAAGACATGACCTTGCCATGGTTATCGAAGAAGTTATCCGTCAACGCTACCAAGGTATTAAGAACGAAAAGGGCGTCTGGATTTCACCTTCCTTCCCCAAATTATTATTCGTTCTCGAGGAAGATAACATTCACGAGAACTCAAAGTATTTCTACCTCACTCAAATGGCGGCTAAGTGTTCCGCTAAGCGACTTGTTCCAGATTACATTTCTGAAAAGAAGATGAAAGAATATAAGACACCAAAAAACCAGTTCCCTAGCGAAAATAATGGCGACGTCTTTGGCTGCATGGGCTGTAGGAGCTTCTTATCCGTGGACGAAACACGAAACGGTTGGAACAATATCGCCCGCGCCAAGAACTATGACGGCAAACCCAAATACTACGGGCGTCTAAATAAAGGCGTCTGCACCATCAACTTGCCAGATGTAGGACTATCTGCACACAAAGACATGGACACATTCTGGCGCATCCTTGACGAAAGACTTGAGCTTTGTCACAAAGCATTGCTCTGGCGTCACAAGCACCTTCTGGGTACCAAGTCAGACGCCGCACCTATTCTATGGCAATATGGAGCACTTGCCCGTCTAAACAAAGGTGAGACAATTGACGCTCTACTTAAAGATGGTTATTCAACCATTTCGCTTGGTTACGCTGGCATCTATGAGTGTGTTATGGCAATGCTGGGCGTCTCACACACAACTACAGAAGGCAAGCAATTTGCCATTGAGATTCTCAAGCATTTAAACGACAAGTGTGACGAATGGAACGCTGAGAACAATATCGGATTTTCACTATACTCGACGCCCTTAGAGTCTACAACTTATAAATTCGCCGCTGCGCTCCAAAAGCGCTTTGGTGTTATCGAGGGCATTACTGACCACGACTATATCACGAACAGCTACCACGTTAACGTTCGTGAACCCATTGACGCTTTCAGCAAACTCTCCATCGAAGGAGACTTCCAGAAATACTCTCTAGGTGGTTTCTAAATACTTATCAAGCCACCTTGAAATCTTGTGAACCGCATGGCAAAGCGGGTGTGCAACTTCGGTTGCGCTAACGGTGAACGGCAATCGAGCTAATACCGTGCTAAGCCTAGTAAATGCTAGGAAAGTGTACAGACTAACGCGTACTGCGGATATTGCCCCGTAGGAAGCGCAAGAAGTGTAAAGGCAGGTCTAACCGCCTACTCTAAGATATAGTCGAAAGGAAAACAAATGTATCATTGTGATATATGCAACAGAGAAGTTAAGAAAAAAATTAGACTTGGTGGCTATACGCTGTGTTCAAAACACATGCACCAGCTACACAAATATGGTAAATTTCTTGACAATATCCCAAGAACAAACAATGATTTGAACGATTACAAAATAGATTACCGCCACAAAACGGTAACGTTCAACATGTACAATCAAAAGAATGTGTACACAGCATCGTTCATAGCTGATTTGGAAGATATTGAAAAACTAAAGTACCATAAATGGCGTCTAGGAACTTTCGGATATGCTTTGACTGGTCTACCATCAAAAGGTACTTCAAGAAATGCGAGCCACGTCGTTCTAGGTATTGATAGTCGAAAAACTGACCTTGTTGTTGACCACATAAATGGCAACACGCTTGATAACAGAAAGTGTAATCTAAGAGTTATAACCCAACAACAAAATTTGTTAAACAGACAGCAAACCAACTCGGCTAACGCTCCATCTAAAGGGGTATATTTTGACAAAGCTCGAAATAAATGGGCGTCCGAAATAACGTTTAATGGGATAAAGATTCATTTTACGCGACAGAAAAATCTCGACGCAGCTGCATTCCAAAGATATGTAGCAGAAAGAATTTTATTCAAAGAATTTTCTCGAAGCGACGAAATAGAGAAGCTGAAACAACTATCAAAATCTTTGAACAAACAAGCAAAGTTAAAAATCTCTCTGTATGTAATTCGCAAACTACACAAATATGACCTTTGTTGATTAGTTATGTAGAACTACCATCCATGATGGATAACATCGAAGCCATCATCAAAGTCATTCAGCATATTTACGACCATTGCATGTACGCTGAGTTGAACACCAAGTCAGACTATTGCCAGGCTTGCGGCTTTGATGGCGAGATTCAAATTATTGAGGACGAAAACGGTCATCTTGACTGGGAGTGTCCTCGCTGCGGAAACCGTGACCATAATACTCTTACGGTCACGCGCAGAACTTGCGGTAGCTCTAACCAACATTGCCGCAATACAAATCAATAGAAACTCAAAGAAACCTAAACAGTACAACTGCATGGCAACTTTGAACCAAGACGATTTACAAACAAACTGCTTTCATATATACTAATGAATTGAGGTGAAACTAAATGCAAATTCTAAACCGAGTCAAAACTCAGACGCACGATATTGAGCATCACGACGGTAAAACATACTATCGTTGCTGTGTCTGCGGTAGGCAACTTTTCCGAAAAATTAAATCGCATGGCAAAGTCTACTGCAACAAACACTACAACCAAATCAAAAAATATGGTCGCACCATTGATACCAATCCACGAACCCCCATGGACAGAAATGAGATTATCGTTGACGGAAAAATTGCCCGCGTCAAAATTTATGATGCTAAATGTAATCACATTGCAACTGCCGTCATTGATGCTGAAGACGTTAACAAAATCCGTTACACTAAATGGAAACTATCCGCAAGCGGATATGCCATGAACGCACCAAAGTTTTCTGGCGCAAACAAACACATGCATCGAGAAATTCTTGGTACTAACCAGTTTGTTGACCATATCAACCACAACACGCTAGATAATCGCAAGTGCAATCTTCGTATTGTCACAAAGTCACAAAACGCTATGAACCAAAACTTCAAAGGCGTAAGCAAATATGGCTGCAAATGGTATGCACACATCAAGATTAACCAAAAGATGCTTAATCTTGGTTATTACCTCGATGAAGAAGAAGCACTTTATGCTCGTTGGTACGCGGAGCAAGTGCTGTTCAAAGAATTTGCGTACACAAAACCAGAACCAGAGATTTTAGAAAGCAGAAAATCTCAGATTCAAGAATATGTAAATCGTAAGGTGCAGAGACTGTAATTATTGGTGTTGCTCAACCAATCGTAAATGGAGAGAACATAAGGCACAGTCCACTCCCCTCATAAATATCGGGAAACCGAGGGTTTTAAGGTATATTGGCACTCAGTTCTGGAACCAAGGTCGAACTGAGGAAATCAGAGACAGGGTTCTTCACCTGTAACACTAAAACACGTCTTAGCAATTATCGCTAGGGCGTGTTTTTTTTTTTGTTAGGACGTTGAGCCGTAAACGGCGAAAACGGACTAACCGCGTAACGATAGCGTAGCAATAAGACATCGAGCTTGCTCGATGGATTATCTTCTTATAGCTAAAACCATAGCTATGATTAAAGCTAAAAAAAAATAAAATAAATCATCAAACTAAAATTTATAAACACAATATTATAACTAACGTTATAACGAGAGTATCACGATATAAAACAATAAAACGAAGGAGTTTATCCCTATGAAAAAACTATTATTGCTTCGCGGTGCTCCAGCATCAGGCAAATCCACCTTCATTAAAGATAACAACCTTGAGCCTTACGTCATCTCCTCCGATAACCTGCGTCTCATGGTCGCAGGTCTTTCCATGGACCTTGACGGTAACATGAAAACCTCTCAGGACCTAGACCGCAAAGTCTGGGAGTTCCTCGGAGAAATTCTTGACGAGCGCATGCGCTATGGTGCTACTACCGTGATTGATGCAACTCATAATTCCACCAAGAGCTTCAGGAAATACAAACCTCTTGCTGAGAAATATGGTTACAAGGTCTATTGCATCACTTTCACAGCACCTATTCCAGAACTTATGCGCAGAAACGCTGAACGTCCAGCCTACAAGGTTGTACCGCATGACTGCATCTATGCTATGGCACACAAAGTTGAGTCGCAGCCAACCCCTGACTGGGTCAAAGACATCAACACCCTTGATGAATTCTATGCTGATGAGGCTCCGTCAGACCTCACTGATAAATACGACACCATCAAAGTCATTGGTGACGTCCACGGCTGCTTTAACTCCCTCACCGACGCAATTCTCCCACTTGACCAACAGACGCTCTATGTCTTCTGCGGCGACTATCTCGACCGTGGTGTTCAAAACAAAGAGATGCTAAACTGGGTCATCGAGCATCGTCATGACCACAACATCATCTGGCTCGAAGGCAACCACGAGCGTCACATTCGCTCATGGCTCGACAACTGCTCAAGCCTTATGTCCAAAGACGCAACCCGCTCCATGTCTGAAGCAACTGAAGGCATGAACGACTCTGAAATCAACGCTCTCAAAGAAAACATGAGAAGCTTCGTGTCAGAGCTTCGCTCTCACTTCGTCTTCAAACATGACGGTGTCACCTACCTCGTCTCCCACGCAGGCGTTTCAGCTATGCCCGAACACCGCCACGACGTTCCAGCGCATAACTTCATCCTTGGCGTAGGCAAATATGAGACTCAAATTGATGAGCTATGGAGCAAGCACGTTCCGTCCGACACCATCGTTCAAATCCACGGTCACCGTCATACTGACTCGACCTACAACTCCATCTGCCTTGAGAACTCTGTCGAATTCGGCGGATACCTTATGGTTGCAACTATCAACCACGACGGTTGCTCAATGAAAGGATTCAAAAATGAACTCGTTTACCGAAAAAATGCTCAATAGCCCATATGTCGTCGCTAAGCCACAAGAAGACCACAACCTTATCTCGCTGAATTTCTCTCGCAAAGCGTTTCAGAAGAACATCTGGAACGCTGCGACAATTCATGCTCGTGGTCTCTTTGTAGACGCTACCACAGGAGACGTCAAAATGCGCTCCTACAACAAGTTCTTCTATATCGACACAGACCCAACAGGAGAACACCTCCAATTCCCAGCCGTAGCTTACAAGAAATACAACGGCTTCTTGGGAATTATGTCTGTTGTCGATGGCGACATTGTGCTTGCCTCTAAATCGACCACCCAAGGACCTTTCAAAGAGCTGTTCCAAGAAATTTGGAACACACTTGATGACAATGACATCAACACCCTTAAAGACCTCTCGGAACAGAACAACTGCTCATTCGTCTTTGAGGTCTGCCACGTTGATGACAAACATATCATTGACTTCAATGAGAACCATCTCTATCTCCTTGATGCGATTCCTAATACCTACAATACTGCTGGTATTACTGTTGACACACAGTTCTCACAAGCAATCTTACAGCAAGTGAAGCCTGTGTCGGAAGCATTGTCGCTAAGAGAGGAGCTATGCACCTTCAACGATAGAGCCGAACTTGACGCATACGTTGATGCTCATAAGAACGACCACACCCTAGAAGGTATGGTTCTCGTGGATGACCGAGGCTATATGTGCAAGGAAAAGTTCCTCTATTATGTGAAAATTAAGCAGCTGCGAGGATTCTTACAGAGCTGCATTAAAGCACACCTCAAAGGTCAACCTTTAACAAAGCCAAAACAAGAGTTCATGTCTGACATTGTAGACAAAGTTCTTCAATCAGGCGATTTCACAGATGAAGAGCTAAAAAACCTTCATGTGATTGACGCTGTCAAATTCTACGAAGCAAATTTTAAGAAACTTTCTTTCTAAATTACTTCTTGACAATAATCAACACATCGTGTTACAATACCAGTAGCTAAAAAGCTACTGGTATTTTGTTTTAGAGAAAGAATTATGTATGGACTTCACAGAAAAATGGAAATCAACGTTCCAACCATATACTCTAGGTGTTCTCAAAAGCATTGAATCAGAAATCACAATACAACGTCAACACGGTAAAACCATTTACCCAGATAACAACCAGATTTTCAATGCTTTAAAATACGTTGACCCAGACAACTGCAAGGTTGTTATTCTCGGACAAGACCCTTATCACGAGCCTAACCAAGCTAATGGACTGGCATTCTCGGTCAACGATGGAACACAACTCCCACCATCACTGCGCAATATCTATAAAGAACTCTCAAGCGACTTATCTGTACCAGCGCCCACAACAGGTGACCTGACACCATGGGCAAAGCAAGGAGTTCTTCTTCTAAACACCACGCTCACTGTTGAGCAGGGCAAAGCGAACAGCCACGCAGACCTTGGTTGGGATGAGATTGTCAAACCCATTCTTATTCATATTATGATGTCTAACAATTTCACAGTCTTTCTTTGCTGGGGCAAATATGCTCATAACACTGTCACAGATATCTTACAGACACTTCCACAATCTGTATACAAATATAACAGAGTTCTGTCGTCCACGCACCCATCACCATTGTCGGCACTAAGACCAACAAAGGACTTCTGTGCCTTCATTGGCTCTAAACCTTTCTCACAAACCAATCAGGCTCTTATTGAGCATAATGAGGCTCCTATTGACTGGCGACTACCATAAATGACTAAGTATTCGTTTTCATACAAAAGCACCCCTTAGAATGGCTCTCAGAGCCTCACAGAGGTATCCCAACAACAAAAGGTCTGTGCTATACCAACACAGACCTTTTTATTATTTATAAATTATGAATTCATATAACAACAATTATACATCAAAATCAAATTCAGAGTTTTCGATTTCGTCATCATAATTATCTTGTACAAACAAAACGCGTCTCTTTCCTTGCTGGTTCGACTTTTGCTGTTCCTCTTCTGCTCGCAGCGCATCATATGCCAATAAACGAACTTTAGGCTCATCACGAATAGGATGAAATGCCTCACTTAGACGAGAGTATACGCAAGACAAATCTTGCATGGAAAAATTACCATCACCAGCAATACTTCTCAAACCATCAAGATAGTATTCAAGATTAAAACTCTTAGCTTTGTCATCAGATAAAGCTCCAGTATACTTACCGTCTAATGCGCCAGACATCTGATAATCGTAATAGTCATAAGGGTCATCGTTCATATCACGAAGTTTGTCGAAGACACCTTCTGGGAACAAACCTTCAATCGAAGCAAGATTTAAATATGGTTCTTTGTTATAGAAAAAATCAGACAAACGATGATACAAATTATCAGCCATCTCTTCTTTACTGCAAGCAGCGAAAAAATCACGCTTAAAATCCTCAATAACATAAGCTTGCGTAATAATACCATTAATCTCACTGTCATGGTCACAATCAGAAATAAGACCATCAAGCCAACAATTCATAGCCCACACAAAGTCTTGCTCTGGGTTATCTTTATCTAATGTTGACGCTTGATAATAATCAATCAAAAGCATCGAAAGATTATCTTTAGCCGCAACTATATGACTATAGTCTTTACTATAGTCATCCAACTCTAAAGACCTAATAGGGTCTAACGCTTCCCCAATCTTTTACTCCAAAAAATCAGATGGGCCAATATGTGCCTCATTGCACATATCACAAAAGTCATCATCGTACATATAATCAGAAACAAATGAAGAAAACTTCATTGTGTCTATAGTATTGTGAACATCAATAAGGGCCATAAATATCACTCTCACTTATCAAAATCGTCATCGTCTGTCGATTGCTTATCAACGTCTAATTCAAATGGAACATTTAATGTTTTGCGCTTTGTCTCAGGCTTGGCTTTAATGTCAAGATTATCAGAAAAATCTTTAACATCAGAATCAAAATCATTAAAAGCCGATACTAAATCAACCAAATGTTTCTTGTCAAAAGAAACATTATACTCAGAAGAAAGCAAACTAACATCTTTTGCCAAATTAGGCATCATATCTTTATTGTTCATCATAGACGATGTCAGCTCACCACACATATAAGATTTATAAGCAATAGAAGCATCAAGACTTTTATTGATATAAGAAGTACGAGCTGAACCCTTAATACCTTTTTGTTTACACGTATTAACACTATTACTATAAACCTCAGTCAGTGGCCGATTATCCATTGCCTCATTTATACAAATCTCTTTATTATTCACATAACCATCGCCAACACGAACGCCAAAGAACATTTTAAGCATAGAATCATCGTAAGGCTTCAAAGAATCACGAATGTCAGAATAAGACGAACCATTTTTAAAACCATTAACAATGGTTGACAAAGCTCCTTTAGTTATGTCCTTATACGTAGCATATGCATCAGCACAACTTGCATAAATCGTGTCATTATTATTTTTAACCAAACCCAAATCAATAGATTTAGCTCTCTTTAAATCATAGAATCCGAAATTCTCATCTATTTTCTCACGCATTTGATAACTAAGATACTCTTGCAAGTCACCATAAAACTTTGACTTACCACCCTCTTTAATCTTGTCGTTATCAACAAAGCTTTGAATTACACGAGTTCCTGCAAACTTACCAACACGGTCACGATAGAATTGCTCTAACGCCACACCACAAATAACCGTTGCACGGTCTTCGTTCTTCAAAATGTTATCAAAAGATAATTCTGAAACATCCTTAGCGACATCTGCGAGCTTATCTCGCATAACTTCATCAACAACCTGGTCACCAGCAATCTTATCAAATGACTGTTTATTATCCATAAGATAATTCACAAAATCACGCAAATGCTCAAGATTACCACCACTAAGACTACGATTAAAATAAACACGAGAACCCGCTTGACACAGCTCCTCATGAAAACTATAATCAAGAACACTACGAAGACGAGATTTCACGGTATTGCCAACATATTTACCAAAACCCTTATCAATTACAAACTGATTCAACTTTTCAGCGTAATCAGACAAATCAATATGGGATTCACGAGAATAACTCTCAAGCTCATAATCGCCTATATAATAAGTATCAGCAAGATTATAAACCTCATCTGGAATAGCATCCTCATCAAGCTCATCAGTATCAAGAAAATGCCCAGCCTCGTAGTCTCGCTCAGAAATTTTGTCATTCAAAGTCGCACTAAGATGCTCACCGCTAAAACAACCAGTATAAACAGAAGACCCAACAAACTCAGCAGGAGTAATCTTACCTTCAAATTTCTCATAAACAGCGCGAGCAACATCATCAAAAGACTTATTTCCATCAAGCTTTGCTTTTAAATCCTCTACAAGATAAGCATTTTCGATTGCTTTACTTAAATAACGCTTATCATTACAAGCATCTTTAATAGCCGAGCCAACAACATTCTCATCTAAATAAGACAATAAAATATCAATGCCACCACGTGCTTGCTCATAATTAGCAAGAATTATTAACTTATCTTGCATGAGAACAAAATTATTATAATCTGCATCAAAGTCATGCTTATTATGTTCGCGACCATATTTGCCGTCACGAAACATACTTTTCAAAGTTAGCAATAACGAATAATCAATAGCCATAATAAACTTCAATCACACCTAAAAATTTTCTAACAATCAAAATCGAACGACAGTTGCTCACCAAGACCAGCAGATGGAACAAATAACTGATGACGACGCTTCACGTCAGCACCATCAAGCTCCCCTTTGACCCACTTCTCAAAAGAAGCATTATCCCAAGCCCTCAGCTCATTAGTACCAAAACCAGGCTTTGCCACACGCTCATGGTCAATATTATCCCAATCGAGATGGTCAATACTTGCAACATAGTCGAAAAGTTGCGACTTGCACTCATCAATCGTCAGGGATGGGCCGCCATCAATCAGCTCAATAAGGTCAGCTCCAATTGCTTCCCAATCCTCAATATCGACCATACGCTCACGCACAGCGCGACCGAAATAACGCTGAATCTCAGGAGTCCACTCAAACTTATCATCTTGAGTGCGCTTTAACGTATCAATAGGAGACTCTTTGTCAAAATTAAACAAGCCAAAAATGCGTGTCTCGTTATCTTTAATGAAATCATCAACCAGCGTCAGACCTGCTTGAGAAAACTTCTCATTCAAAATGCCAAGGTCAAGGTGGTTATAAGCAGGATACCCAGCATCGTCAAGCATATCATTGACATCGAGCACATCAGCCATAAGTGTTTTCATGGCTTGCTCAGAATCTTTGCTGTTATAATACTGCATATTATAAAGATGATTCGCACCGGCAAGCTCAATAACATCTTGCATATGGTCAAGAGGCACATCATGAAAACGCTTCAAACAAGTCTTAGCCGCAACCTTAGGCGCAAGCATCTCAACAAGCTCTTTAGCTGTTACCTCAGAGCCTAGCGACTTTTTGTTCACAAGCGCGTCGTACGAACGCTCTCCAAAAAGACCACGGACAGCTTGCCAGCTTAAACCAAACGTTAAATCACTATTACGATATTTAAAACCAAGTCGACCTAAAGTCTTCTTGAAATCAATATCGTCCATAAGCAGGTCCTCAGCTTGAACCTTATAATCGTTAGTGATAGAACAAAGGTTGTCGGCATCATAATAGTCAGACTCATAAGCAGCGTTCGCATAATTATCACGAAGCTCCTTTAGGCTGTCAACAAGATTAAGTGTTTGCTCATAACCATCAACGGGTCTGAACGTAACAGTCTCGTCGCTATTAAATCTATCATACCACTTATAATAATCAGTCATCATAAATCCTTTCAATGTTAATGAAATCATAAAACCGATTTCAAATTTATGATATTATAACATATTTGTAGAACAATGTCAAGAGTTATTTCTAAAAATCTTAAAAAAGCCGTAACTAAAATGTCACCGAAAACCAGGCGCTAAAACCGCGCCGAGTGACATGTTAGGACGTCTAGCGAAGCAACGCGTAGCGTGGACGGACTAACCGCATAGCGCTAGGACGTCGAACACAGTAAAGACGGACTAAAAGCGAAGCTTAAAAAAAATAACACTTGACAAAAAGAAAAACTTATGTTATACTACACAAAGTCTACACAATTATAATAACATCTAAAGGAGACTAATATGAACCACATTATTGTCTGCCATAATAAAATAGGTCACCTCAAGAAAGCTATTGTCAACGCTGGCTATCAAGTCGCTAAAACTTGGTACCCTAAAGATTTAGTCGACAAAACTTCAGTATTGACCTATGAAAATGTACTTGCTGACTGCAACAAAATCTATGACGCAATACTCCCTTACCACTCAGAACCAGTCGTAATTCTCACCGACATGCCTGAGGCAGAAGTATATAAGACCTATATCACTCTATGCAAAGACGACTCTGTTCCAAACAACAGTCGCATTGCTTATGTATAGGGTGATGCAACATGGTTTCCGAATACATTAAAACACTCAGACGAGCTGTCGCTGATGAGAACAAACTCTTAGACCTTCTCACAACAAGTGCAACACACGTCTTCTCTGAGCATATCAATCAATCAAATGAGAAAATGCTCACACGACTCATTCAAAAAGACACTGGTGCAGTATCAACCTTCACCAGCAAGTCTAACATGTGCTTTGCCCTTCGCTCAGCCATCATGAGTCAGACACAAGCCATTGAGAAAGCCGTCTATAGCAACAAAAATTTTGAGAAAATCCCTATCACCTTCGACTATGAAGAAGATGAGGATGAATCCTTCAACGGCTTTATCATGAACGAAAAAGGACACATTGAGCACCTCAAAACTCGCTCAATCACCGCAGTGATGAGAACCAACAGCAACACTCCTCTCGGCATAGAGCTGCTCACAATCTATCCTAATATGTATTCAGAAACAGCAACGAAGAACAATCAAAATATCGTTGACAAAACCATTAAAGAATCAAAGATGTATGCTAATGCGCCAACGATTCAAAAAGCATATTTTGATTTCATGCTAGAAAACCCAAGCACAAAAGTGTTCTTTGACAACAAAGAAACAATCCATTCACAACCGCACATCACGCTTGAATATAAAACTCAAAATAAAAACTATCAAATATATGTTGAAGACAACAATATCTCTGTCCAAGCGATGAATTTCAAAAAAGAACCTATCTATGATAAACTCAATCACATAAAAGAATTAATAGGCTCAAATTCACGCATACGAACAAACAACAATGATTTGAAATCTCTGATGTGCTCAAACATCAATATCAAAAAAGACCTCAATGCCATCAACACATACATTATAAAACATAATGAGAACAAAAAACGTAAAACATTAAATATATGTGATGACATATCTGAAGACAAAAAAACAAACTACACTTATGAGTAACACAAGCGCACACGCTTGTCGGGAGACAAACTGCACTTGTTACTCCTTTGTTGATGTAAAAACCCCTGTGATAATCTCACAGGGGTTTCGTTTTTGTTTGTCCGTCCGCGCTTCGCTAGACGTCCAAACGAGCACAATATTTCACACTCTCAGAAGGTGATAATAACTGCACTGCAACCTCCGGGTCCATAGACTTTGGAAGAATTACATCTGTCTGAAAAAAGTCATCAAAAACCTGCGGTCCAACGATATCTCGCACAACCTCAACATTAGCCCCACGAATACTCTTAGTATCAATATCAATACAATTATAACTATCTAAAACAGTACTCAAAACCTTGTTTTCTGCTGCTAAATGTAAATTCCTCTCCAAAAGACGAGGAAACACCATATCACTATCCAAAGCAAGATTCGACCTATCGCGAAGATACGCGTCTATATCACTCATGACCAACTCAGCACATAGATATGTAGACATTTCAGTATCGCGGCTATAAATATCATAATCATAAATATGTGTATCAATCATGCTAAAACTCCATCTCCTGACCATCATTCTCAGCCTCAGACACGTCGATATGCTTACGACCCTCTTGTGCTACAACATCAGCGAACCTTGCTTCTATCCTCTTAGTCTCGTTCCATTCAAAATTCGCGCATACTCTATCAATAGTCTCTTGCGTCTTATCCGACAAACTCATATCAGCAGTTTTCTCTTTGAGATACTCAGCACAGTCCTCAAAATGGTCAATAAGTCTAGGCGAAACAGACTGAGAATACACACGAGCAGAATCAATATCCTTTGCTAAATTGGCAAAACCCTTATCGACCATTGGTTCAAGCCGAGAAGACGACATAAGACCACAAAGAGTCTCAGTTGTTGCCTTGAACATAAGCTCTGAGAATTCCACAGGATACTCATAACCATGATTACGACAATAAACAACGCCATCAAGAGGGTCCATAAGCTGTACAGCTACCTCTGGCGCTAAATCATCTTTGAAAATTTTACTTTGACCAAAAAAGTTATCAAAAGCAACACAACCAACAACACAACGTACCGCCTCAACGTCAACACCTTGAATAACTTTATTCTCAGTATCAATATTATATAATCTATCCTTAATGGCGTCAATAATATTCTTAGTTACAACTTCATTCAACTCTTTATGTTCTCTTTGTCCGTCAACAGGATTACAATTTAAATCAATAGTATGACTATCTTCTAAAAATCGCTTAATATTTCTACGAACATCACAAATTGCATAATAGGTATCTGCTGTAACATTCTCAAACCGATATCCATCAATAGTACCACTCATCAGTTACTCCATTTCTATTCCATTATCTTCCATCTCATCAATAGACGGCAAGTCCTTACGAATCTTTCCTTTATCTGCAAGCATAATATCAACATCATGCTCATAATAATCATGACACGACTGAACCTCGTCTGCCGCGATACCAAAAATAGGAAGAGTACCCTCATAATACATATAACTAGGATGATAATTAAAAACTTCATCCAAATCATCTAAAACTTCACGACCAAACTCAATATAAGTATCAATAAGTTTCTCATCACGAGTCTTATCGTACTCGTCTTTTATCTTATCAAGAGCGTTGACCTTATGAATAAAATGCTCCTCAAGAGTAGCTTGGTCTGAAGGTTTCCAAAAAGAATGCTCATCAACAATACGCTCGTTAATAATATCCATGCCACGCTCATGTTTTGGATATGTGTAGCGTGACTGAAGTATCTCATATTGAAACTTCTCAGCCTTAGCCGCCCTAGCATTAGCTCTGCCCCTATCCTTAGTTACTTGAGCATACGTACCTTCATCAAGCTTTGGCTCACGAGCTGACGCGTCGTCTCTTAAACGTAACCACGCCCCGTACTGAGCTGGGAATTGCTCTCTGATTTTATCCATGTCAATGCCTGGGTTTTCAACACCAACAACATTAATATCGTCAAAATTAACGTTCTCATAAGCATCATTAACCATGTCGAAAAACTTCATCCAGCAGCTACGCTTTAACTCTTCGCCATTCCTCCAAGAGACCATAGAACAATTATACATATCTTGAGCATACTCAGCACCACCATCATCACCTTGTGACTCATACTTCACTAAATCGGCTTGCTTTTCATCAGCATACTCTTTCCAACCAGAAGCATATGTATCAATAAGCTTCATATCTTGCAGACACAAATCAATCTCTTTATCAAGAGCATCCTGCGATTCCTGTGTCCACTCAATCCCTTCGTCCCTATATACAAGGAGAGTATTGAGCAATGTCTTGTGCCTTGTATCAAATTTTGCATCGGACGAATAAACAGCATCTGGTGTAACTTCGTTGATGTATTCTTGCGGCATAAGTTTATCGTAACGAATAATATTCAGCGCCATATCAGGCGTAATATCATCCATACTATATGCACAATCCCATGGGAAATCCATAGTCTTAACTAACGACTCAAGAAAAGCAATACATCTATCATGCTTAGACGCTCCGACCTCGTACCAAGCGGTACCAATCTCTTCATCACTTGCTGCAGAAACCGCAGCAGCATCTGCTTGATTGATAAGCCAAATCTGGTCCTCGGTGGTCCAACGACCTTGGTTCTTTTGAATACGTTGCATCATCTGCTTGTGTAAACTATCAACATCTAAAACATACGCCATAACTATAGTCCAATCTAAAATTAGATGGTTATATCAAATTACCTATATTATAACATATTTATAAATTGTTGTCAAGTATTATTTTGAAAAAAAAAAAGTTAGGACGTCTAGCCTGACAAGGCGTTGACGGACTAACCGCGAAGCGTTTGGACATCGAGCTTGCTCGATGGACTAACCGTAATAGCGAGCAAACATCGTCACACATTTGTCAACCCAAACAATGTTAAGACAACAATAGAAAATCTTTAAAAATACTTACTTAAGCATGAATATATGCTCATATGTCTATATGTTGATATGTAGAAATTGTGGTGAACGTTCATAAATATCATATCGGCAAGAACCTTAATTTAACAAAATTGTAACAATTCATTTCTCAAAAACACTAAAATAGTTAAACTTTTTATATATTTTTAACAAAATTTCGCGCGAACGACGATGTTGAAAACGTGTCGAAAACTCAAATGTGGAGAAATTGTGAATTTCATCAACTGGGCAAATACAAAAATGTCCATATGGCTTAAAACGCAACTACCTGCGGAAACACAACCATGGCTCACCTTGGCTCAGGTGAGCCAAAGAAGTAAAAACCACAATATACGTGCAGTGATGCGTTACTATATATATTTCATGGCTCACCCTTGGCTCAAGTAAAAAATATACATGAGCCATAAAAATAATAATATAATACCAGTTAAATATATATATTTATATCTATGGCTCATCTGGCTCACGTAAAATCAAGTCTTACGTATGCGCGAATTTTAACGCTCGCTGATTCTTTACAACATATAAGTTAATACAATTTTGTAATAAGAAATTTTTCACTGTAAATTTTTTTGTTATATATATAAAAGTTGGATTCAGGTGAGCCACCTGAGCCATAGGTGTTATGTTAGCAGGTAGATGCCCAAAAAAGTATGGCTCAGGTGCCTGAGCCACGTGAGCCAAGCCTGAGCCAAAACCACTATATGTGCAGGTAGATTAAAAATTTAAGGTGAGCCATGCTTAACATAACACTTTTTGGAGCACATTTTTAAAATATAACACCGACACAAATGTATTATATATCTTCATAGAAGTTGGCTGAGCCTGTTCCACCTGTTCCATGGGTGTTATGTTCGCAGATAGATGCCCAAAAAATATGTAACAGGTGCTGTTCCAAGGTGTTCCAAGCCTATTCCATGAACACTATATCCCGAGCTAAACACCTTATAAAACCTGTTCCATACCAAACATAACGCTATAAAAACGTTATCACGTTTTTTTTTCTTGTCTTCATAGAACTTAAATTGCGGTGTTTCCGCTGTTACCAAGCTACTATACCGCCGGATAAATAGCCAAAAAAGTTGGCAACATCACCTATGATAAGGTGTTGCCAGAACACTTCCCAACTAACATCACACCAACCCACAACCTGTAAATCGCACTCAGACGTTCCTATTGCTTTTCGTGAGAACAAAATTAGGGTCTCCCTTTAATGTAGAAATACTCATGAGAGCCTCTGAGAACCATTCTAAGGGGTACTTTTGATAAATAAGGTCTGATTGTCCATTCTACGTACATGTGAGGCTTAAAACGGCTTACGTATCAAAAAACCGCCCCAAAAACTGAAGCGGTTTTTTCTTTAACTTACTTTCTTAGTAAATCCTCTAAATTTTTGTTTCTTATCTACTGATAACGTACACAAACGATTCACATCATTGCCGTGATAAGATGGGTCTTGCAGTTCTTTAACTCCATACTCATACAAAAGCAACTCTGGCGCATCTAATCTGTCACCAGGATATACTTGATTATCAGTCGATTGCCAATCAGTATACTCATCATCAATCAACTGCCTTGCATCCTTAATAAATGAATCACGAGACACAATCTTTCCCGATGGAACATTTTTCTCAAACCAACCTTTATAAAACAAGTACAAATAACTCGTTGGGATAAATGTCCAAGTAAGTCTATCAAGAGTCTCATCCAAGAACTGCCTGATTGGGTCATTACTTTCCTTAATCTGACCAAGTAACTGTTCAGAAACATCAGGAATAGTAAACTCATAATAGTTAGTGTTCAAGACTTTCCATAACACATACTCAAGCACTTCTTTGCGATAAATATAATCTGTCTTGATATACTTTCGCTCGCGTCCTTCAAACCTCTTGTCGAACGGAATAGGCAAAAGTCGCCTATACATTGACTGAGATTTATCTTGGAACTTTGGCATTTCATTAACACACTCAATGATGAGTCCGTTGAAACGAATATCAACAGGTTCTTTCATTTTAATATTAACATGCAACACATCATGCGTAATTGCTGACTTAAATGCCTCACCAGACGTCAAGAACGTTCCCGTATCATTCTCATCGGTAATAACAGCCGACACGTACATTAAAGGTCTCAGCATAAAATCTTTGCCGAACTCTTTAATAGAAATAGAAGTATACGAACCTTTACCACAAAGGTTGCGAATCAACTGGCAAAGCGTACCCTTGCCGTTATTACCAACGACATTGTACCATAAATGGGCTTTGTTCCAAGCAACGTTAGGACGAATAGAAGCGCCAATCGCCTGCCACAAAAGCTCTCTTACTTGCTCATCACCTGTAAGGTCGTCAACCCAGCTCTCAACATCCCACTCCTCGCCATCAGGCATAGTAATAACAGGATTTTCTGCGCCCTCAACATAAGCCACATGAGACTTAACCGTAAAAACATAATCAGGGTCAAAATCAAACAAAGTCTTTGTCTTATAGTCAAAGACTCCATTATCGACAGCGATTAAGTCTGGGTCTTGATTGCGCATTTTAGCTGGGGCTGATGAGTTCAAAAAATTCAAACAGTTTGACAATTCAGCCCATGCAATAGAGGGATTATATCTATAAATCAACTCGTTGATAACAGAACTTGAAATATCATAGATGCCACGGTTCACACCATCGTTTTGATATAACGCAAGCGTTGAATTAACGGTGTCGCCTTCCTCAAGCCAGCAAACACGAATAACATTCTGAAAATGAATCATGCAATTAGCAATTTGCCACCCAGACAAACTTGACTTATGTTTAAGCCTTGCATCGGCCTTTTTCTGATAAGGAAAACGCAACTTAAAATCATCGCTAGGCTCAGAATCAGGGTTCTCTGGTCCAAGATTATAAGCATCAATATTCTTATTATATAAATCTAGCAACGGTGCAGCCACATCCTCTGGCTTAACATCGCTAACAGCTTGCTCAAAAAAGAGAGCAAGCGTGCTTCTCAAGATGTCATCTTGACAAGTATAAATCTCAGCCACTCATATCACCCCTTATCTAGGCAACAATAACTATTAACTAACATTAAACAATAGTCTATCACGAGAAAATTACGCTGTCAAGTCAGAATCACAAAATTTTCTAAAAAATCTCCACCATCCAAAACATGTAAACCATAACTCATACCTTTTTCATGATATCAACTAAATTTATCTATCTCGCACAAAAACACTCCTCAAATTAGCTCTCAAAGCCTCACAGAGGCATTCTAACAATAAAAAGTCTGCGCTATAAACACAGACCTTTTATTGTTATTTATAAATGTTTAAAACAATACTATTTACTCGAACCAAAATCAAAATCATTAAACTGATAACGCTTATCACCATCAGCATATTCACCAAAAGGAGTATAATCACGCATGAAAGTAGAAAACGCCATTGAGTTAACACCATCACGAGTAAACACCATATAAACCACCTATATCCTATCTACTTATCAAAATCATCATCGTCTGTAGATTGCTTATCAGCGTCTACATCAAAAGGAACGTTCAACTTTTTACGCTTTGACTGAGTTTTCTTATTGTCAAACGCATAATCATATTTTGCGCGCATATTAGAATCCAAATACTCTTTCAAGTCATCATAAAACTTTGACTTACCTGGCTCTTTAATCTTATTGTTATCAACAAAGCTTTGAATAACACGTGTGCCAACAAAGTCATCCACACTATCACGATAAAATTGCTCTAATGCAACACCACACACAACCTTCGCACGCTCTTCGTTCTTCAAAATACCATCGCAAGACAAAGATGAAATATCTTTTGCAATAGCCAAAAGTTTATCACTCATTAATTCGCTTACAACATACCTGTCCGCAGCATAATTAAGAGCATCTTCATTTTCCATAAAATCTCGAACCATACCGCGCAAACCCGCAAGTTCTCCACCTTGAAGACTGCGATTAAAGTAAACACGAGTACCTGCTTGCCAAACCTCGGCAGCGAACTCTTCATCACAAATAGCACCAAGACGAGATTTCACAGTATCACCAGCATACTACCAACAGTCAAATTTATCCTCAAAAACAGCAAGTTCTGCAGCGTAATCTGGCAAATCAATATAAGACTCACGTTTATACGTTGCATCTTTATAATCCATTATATAATAATAATCAAAATCGCACGGATACAACATATACTCAGCTGGAACCACCGATGAATCTAAATGACGAACCTCTTCTAAATCCTTCTCAGAAATCTTATCAGGCAATGCTTCGAAGAAATTCTCACCAGTGAAACACTCAGTATAAGCACAAGAACCAACGAACTCCACAGGCGTCACTTTGCCTTCAAACTCATCATATACCGAGCGAGCAACGTCCTCAAAGGACTTGTTACCATCAAATTTAGCTTTCAGATTTTCTACAAGATAAGCGTTCTCAATAACAGTACTCAAATATTTATGATGCTTGCAACCAGTATCAATACCGTCAGCAACCTCGTCGTCACAGTAAGATAAAAATTTATCCAACACACCTTCTGCGTTCGCTTTATTCGCAAGCAGACTCAATTAATCTCGCTTTAGTACAAAACGATTATAATCTTTCTTAAAAGATTCCTTATCATGTGCAACTCTATTATTAAGCGTACTACTAATAGCACACCACATCTTAAAATCAATTGCCATAACGCACCTCACTATTAAGTGTAAAAACTTATTAACTGACAAGCCGTATTATATCACAAATGAGCTATGTTGTCAAGCCAAAATTACAAAATATATAAAAAAAAATAGAGCGGTTTCGTATTCGCTCTATTTTTAATATAAATGAAAACTAAAACGATTGCTTGTCATCGGAATTATCACGAACATTAAATATCTGCTCAAAGCTCTGTTGAACAGCTAAAACCTTCATATCTTCTGGATTGACCAGTGGCACATACCCATCATTATGATTCTTAAGCCAATTAGCACCAATCATCCAACCTTCATCTAAAATCAAATCATTAGACGTCATAATAATATATCACCTCAAATAACATTATTGCTGATAGGTATCGTATCCTGAGTTGGCATCCATGCTATTCAAAGCATCATAAAACTCTTCTTGCGATGGAGTAAACTCTGTTTGACTACCGCTAATTTTTTCTTTCAGAAAAGTTTCAACATCTTTTTGTTTCATATCAATAAGATTCTCGCCAAAAACAGCAACACAAGCTTTACCAATAGTCACATACATGCGAATCTCTTGCTGAGCCTTCTGCTCCTCAAGCTTTTTCAAACGCTCTTTTGCTTTCCTAATATCTTCGTCATAATTTCGCATACTATAAAACCTTTCTCAAAGAATGGTTCTGAGGACAGACCTACGCACCAACCACCATAAAATCCACTTAAACAACGTGGTGTAAGAGCTAACTCTTAACTACATGATATTTCTTTTGTGCAGTACTCAGACCCCAGAACCTTCTACAATATAAACTAAAGACTTTTGTTACTTAACAGCAGCCTTGAGTTTCTGTGATGCAGTAAACTTAACTGCTCGAGTTGCAGGAACCTCAATAATCTCACCATTCTGAACGTTACGAGCACGGCGAGCTGCACGGTCCTTAACAGCAAAGGAACCAAAATCAGAAATACCGACACGCTCACCAGCCTCAAGCTGCTCAGAAATAACATCAAAAACAGCATTAACTGCCTCTGTTGCTGCTACCTTAGAAGGAAAAGCATGTCCCTCTGCGCAACGCTCGATTACTGCCTCTACGAGTTCTGCCTTATTCATACTAAAACCACCTTTTCGTGTGTCAAACCCGACTTCTTCCGTCGGCTTAATACTATAATAACATGGTACTTTTTATTTGTCAAGTCTTTTTTCAAACTTTTTCAAGTTTTTTTTGTTTGGACATCGAGCTTGCTCGATAAACAAACCGCGAAGCGATTACTTCTCCATCACACGCTCTAACTTTCGTGTGACATCGTCCTCATACACCTGCTCATTCTCCGTATTCCTCACGTCTACTATCTCATGAGAATCAAGCAGCTTCACAAAAGTCTTCAGCTTAATCTTTGAACCGAGTCCAATAATACCATAGTTACCACTTTTCAGCTTATAACAAACACGATTTTTGTCCAAAACAATATAACTATCGAAATCGTCCCACTTTAAGTTCGTACATTTAAGAAAATAGCTACCAGAAGTATCACATAAAGAAATGCAATCACTGTAAATATCTGCAAATCCACCAGATTTCTTAATATCAGCATGAGCGTACCCTTCTAGCTTATAATTTTTAATAAATTCTCCGCGATTATACTCTGGAACCTTTTTCTTTGTTTTTATGCCTAAAATTAAGCACACAAACACAATAATAGTGCTTGCGAACGTTGCATATGCATACAGCTCAAAGCCAAAAGTCAGCAAAAACACGCCAACCATGCCCAGAAATATGCACCCAACGAACCATAAGAAATAAAAAATAATCTCAAGAGCTGTCATAAACCGTTTCATTACTGCATCCTTACTCAAACCTTAGAACTTTATATTAACACCTATGTTACGGCAATATTTTACTTTTGTCAAGACTTTTTATAAAAATTTATAAAAAAAAATACCACGTCCAAAGACGTGGTATTCGCACATCGTACATATACATCTACCAAAATACGGTATTCGCACATACACTTAACTTAACTCTAAATCGTCATCTTTCCAACGGTCAGCATCAAACTCTGGAAAACCTAATCTTAGACCCGCACATCCTAAATTTTGTGCTTTAGATAAAACAGGTCCTACTTTCTTATAGCCATCGCCTTTGCGATTAATTTGCGATTTCTTACTGAAAAGATGACTATGAGCACGAGCTACAATTTTCTTATGTTTCATGACTAATACTCCATATTTCGCCATTTGTCAATAAACTTCTGGCGAGCATCGCTCATAGCTTGACGTCTTGCAATATCTTCTTGCTTCGCTCGCTCAGCCGCTTCTGTTGCCGCTTGTTTCTTCTCAATCCTATCACGAACCATGCTCCTCGTTTTCAAAAAAGCTTCTTCGTTCCAAACAGGAGTTTTTGCCCCAAAAAACGGACACTTATCGCGCAAATCTTCGTCCTTGTATACACCAAGTTCGAACTCAGCCTTACCATCAGGTCGCCAATGCATCTGATGTATCGCATAATCAGAAGGAACGAAATTTGTATTGCTCTCCCAAT
>JAHADO010000216.1 GCA_018375265.1 Campylobacter concisus
TCAAAAATTTCAAGATAAATTTGCAGCTTTGCTCACCTTTAGCACCAAGCAGCCTACCTATAAAAAACCGCTTCTTGATGAAATTTGTAAGCTTTTGCCAGAGCATGAGTACTTTTATGATCCAGAATTTCTCACGCCAACAAATGAGAAGGAAATTTTTAGAGAATTTATACTTGAAGCGATCTATGAAAATTTAAGTGACGAGATACCTTATCTTAGCGATGCGATCATAAAAAGCGTAAAAGAAAAAACAGGCATAACTGAAATTTATGCGAGCATCATCACAGAGCGTGACATCCACAAAAGCATGATCATCGGAAAAAATGGTGAAACTATTAAAAGAATAGGAATTTTTGCAAGAAAGTTAATACAAAATTTAACAAACACAAAGGTCTTCTTAAAGCTCGATGTAGTCGTGAAAAAAGGGTGGAGTAAAGAAGAAAAGAGCCTAAATCAGATAATCGGCTATTGATTTTTTATTTTAAAGATATTAAAATACCCAATATAAGCGTTTAGGAAGGTTTTTTGATTCATGATGAATATTAAAAAAAATAGTGAAATTTCTATAGTTGCACTTGATCCGTATGACTATAAAGGATTTCGTTATCACAACAGCAATGTAGAAGCTTTTAACTTTTCAAAAACAGTCAATAAACGCGACTTTTTCATCTCATACATAAAATTTAAAGACTTAAAAACAACAACTATTTTCATCCCTAGAAGCGTTGATAACGACACTCTTTATGAAGAGCTTTACTCAAAGACCTATGCAGAGCTTTCGCTTGATCCTGCGCTTGACAATAAGATATTTTTCTCAGAAGGCACTACAAAAGCTCAAGAGAGAATTTTTACTGTTTTTGCTATCACAAATGAAGATATAAATTCGACATTTAAAGCAGTTGCAAAAAAGGTCCCATATATCGACTACCTTGCGCCTGAGCCTTTGATCTACTCTGCTATTTATAAAAAAGGCTTGCTGCCTAGCACGCAAGCGGACTGCTTTATAGTGCTTAGAAAAGATGAATCATTTTTAAGTATATATTTAGATGGTGATTTTTTTACTGCTAGAGAAATTCGCTATAACTTAAACTATCTTAAAGATAAATTCTTAGAGCAAAGCGGCGATCGCTTGAGTGATGAAAAATTTATCGAAGTTTTGTCTCAAAGAGGACTTGTAAATAAAGACGATGATGGCTTTAACTACGATCTAAACACAGTTTTTGAAGATTATATCTTTTACTTTAACGATATTTTAAACATTATAAATAGCCAAAATGGCATATCTATAAAGAAAATTTACATAGATTGCGACTATGAGATCAAAAATTTTGCAAATTTCATCTCAACCAAACTTGGTTTGGATGCCGAGTATATAAACATAAAAGTTGCGATAAATAACAAAAACTATACCATAAACGAGCGTTATAACGTTATGGCTTTATTTGGTAGATTTTATACTAAAGAGCCATTTTATGAGAATTTTAACCTCTCAAATATGCTTCGCCCAGATCCATTTGTCAAAAGAAAAAGTGGTAAATTTTTGCTCACTTGTGCTGTGGCATTTGCGCTAAGTATGTTATATCCAGCTTACAACTACATAGCTGGTCTTGTTTTAGAAAAAGACAGCGCAAGACTAAATGACGAATATAGCGTCCTAAACGCACAAGAGATGCAGATAAAAGAGACGCTAGCTAAAATTTCAAGAGAACAAGAGGCGGTAAAAGAGCAGACTCAAAAAGAGAATGAAAAGCTAAATTTTAGAAAAGGTCTGCTTGCTGAGATCGAAAATAAAAAAGATAATTACGCTATGAAGGGTTTAAATCTTTTTAAAATTACCGATATTTTAAATCTAAACGCAGTTCATATCACAAACATCGTAAATAACGATAGAAATTTGACTATAACTGCAGTTAGCGATAATGAAAAAAGGATAACCCAGTTGATCAAAGATATCAGCAAAGATGAAAAATACTTGGTAAATACTAAAAAAATTCGTTCAGATGACGCTAAGCACGAGTATGAAAGTAATATAAGCATAGAGATTAGACAATGAGACAAGATATTTTAAGCAAAATAGATCAATACTTTGATAGCAAAAAGCCAAACGAAACAAACCTTATTTTTCTTGGCTCAGCGCTTATCATAGCTTATCTTGTTTATATGCTATGCTTTGATCCTGCGCAAAATTTCTTTGATGAAAAGCTTGATAAACATACGAGAATTTCTACAAAGCTAGAAAACACTAGAAACTATCTAGCCTCAGTGAGCTCCCCTGATGGCGATAGAAATTTCAAGATAAATGAAGAAAATAGAAATTTAAGCAATCTAAAACTTCGCTACACGAATATTTTAAAATTTAATACCTATTTTGACTCAAAGCTTAAAGAGCTTTCATTTTTGCTTTTTGACAATCAAAACTGGGCAAACTATATAGATAGCATCGTGCTTTTGGCAAAACAAAATAATATAAAAATTTTAGAGCTTAAAAGCGATATAAAAGAGCCAAATTTCCAAAAGATAGAGCAAATTTTAAATATAGATGTCACTTGCCTTGGGAATTTTAAAGATATGCTTAGCTATATAAACGGACTTGAAGAGTCAAAACTCGTAGTAGATCTTCACAAAATGGATATAAATTCCACTCAAAAAGATCTAGGAGCTAAGCTCTCTATCTCTGTGTGGGGTATGAAGTACTGATGAAAAAATTTGGTTTATTTTTAATTTTAGCTCTAAGTCTATTTGGCAATGAGTTTGAAGGCGAGATGAAAAACTATGATGAAGTTTTTGTTAAGATAAAGGAGCAAAGAAAAGGGCTTAATAGCGGTGAAATTTCTAGCTTACAAGATCCTTTTAAGCTAAATTTGCCAGTTGCTCCAAAAGGCGATCAAAACACTACAAAGTACTCTTCTGCAAGGGGGTTTATGCTAAAGGCCATTTTGCTAAATAAGGCAAATATAAATGGCAAGTGGTATAAAGTGGGAGATATGATTGATGATTACAATATCACAAGTGTTCAAGGCAGCAAGGTTATCATAGTAAAAGATGATGAAAAACAAGAACTAACTCTTAAAAATGGAAGTAAAAATGTTGGTATCAAAATTAAGTAAATTTATTATAACTGCGGCGTTAGCTTCATTTTTAGCTACCCCTATAATGGCAAAACCAAGCACATGCTTGAGTAAAAATTTTAGTATGAAGATCACAGAAGATATAAGTCTTGGCGATGTTTTAAATCAGCTTTCTGAAATGTGTGATTTTAGTATCGTTGCAAAAGATGCTTATAGCAAAAAAGAGCTTGATGATAAAGTCTTTGG
>JAHADO010000217.1 GCA_018375265.1 Campylobacter concisus
GGATGTAATACTCCTTAAAATCAACCTTTGTGTTATTTTTGCTAGTCATCCACCAGATAAATATGGCAAATGCTGTAAGGCAGGCTATGAAAAACATGCCGACAATGGTATAAGAATTTCTATTTTCCATCTACTTTTTCCTCATTTTAAATAGCTCTTCAAGCGGGTTATTTTCAAGATGCTCAAGCTCTTTTATATCTCCCTCAAAGGCTATCTTTTTGTTATCTATTATCAAAAATCTATCCAAAATATCAAAAATACTATCCGCATCATGCGTCACCATGACGACAGTTACGCCGATGCTATCACGAAGCTCTTTTATGAGCGCATCCATCTGCCGCGAGCTAACAGGATCAAGTCCGCTGTTTGGCTCATCTAAAAATAGCACCCTTGGGCTTAGCACCAAGGCTCTTGCGAGCGCAGCACGCTTTTTCATACCGCCACTTAGCTCGCTTGGATAAAGCATCGAAACCTCTTTTTTAAGCCCCACCTTTTGTATCCAAAACATCGCTATCTCATCGATCTGGCGCTTGTTAAATTTAGAGTATTCATTAAGCAAAACGCCCACATTATCAAGTATCGTCATCGAGCTATAAAGCGCTCCAAACTGAAACATCGTCCCACTTTTTAGCTTGATCTCTTGCTGCTCTTTGGGGCTACTTTTCCACATATTGACGCCGTCAAACGTTATATCGCCCTTATTTGGCTTTTTTAGATATATCATCGTCTTCATTAGCGTCGTTTTACCAGTGCCACTACCGCCCAAAAAGCCATAAATTTCAGCCTCTTTGACGCTCCAGCTCACATTATCGTGCATTATCTTATCGCCATAACTTGTCGTTATGTTTTTGCCAACTATTATCTCGTTCATATCTTTAGCCACATAAAAATTATCGCAAAAAAGGCATCAAGCGCGATGACCCAAAATATCGCATTTACAACACTAACCGTTGTCATAGCTCCAAGGCTTTGGGCGTTTTGACTAACACCAAATCCTCTCATGCAGCCAATGATCGCTATTACAGCGCCAAAAAACGGCGCTTTTATCATGCCAACAGCAAAGTGCCTAAGCTCGACCATCTCGCGAAATCTATTGAGATAGTCGCTAAAGCTGATGTCAAGTATCGTTTGGCAAATAATCATCTGCCCTAAGATGCTTATACTATCAGCTATAAAGATGATAACAGGCACGCAAAGCACCATGGCGATGATGCGTGGCAGCACCAAGAAGTTAAAGGGCTCAAAACCCATCGTCTTCATCGCATCTATCTCCTCAGTTAGCTTCATAGCGCCAATTTGCGCGGTAAAGCTAGAGGCCGACCTGCCCGCGATGACGATAGCAGCGATTAGTGGGGCCACCTCTCTAAGCGTTAGCATGCCCATGATCTCAACTATAAATATACTTGCCCCAAAGCTTGCAAGCATCGCACTGCCAAGATATGCAAGCACGACGCCTATCAAAAAAGCGGTGAGCGAGACGATGAAAACGGCATTTACGCCACCATCTTTTATGTAGTTGCTAAATTCTCTAAATCTTAAATTTGCAGGATTAAATAAAATCCTCACGCTCTTTATCAAAAACTCGCCCAAAAACGAGCCAAACTCAAGCAAATTTACAAATCCCTCGCAAATTTTCTCACCAAGGCGCGAGAAAAAATTTAGGCTATTGTGCGGTGGCATGTAGTTAAAGTCGATATTCTCGTCATTTAAAAGATCGCTCATCGCCTTTATCTTCTCGTCATTTGTAATGATCTCAAATTTCTTGCCATTTAGCGTGTTTTTTAAAAGGATCAAAACAGCGTAATCAATGCTCTTTAACTCGCTAAAGTCAAATTTAACATTGCCGTTAAGCTTTTGGATTTTTTTAAAAATGCTTTGTAAATTTTTTGCGTCTTTGTAGCTAAACTCGCCTGCAAATTTTATTGTTGCAGTGCCGTTTGCTTCGCTAAAAACGATATCATTTCTTTTTTGCAAAAAGTTCCTTTGCCTTAAAATTTCTGAATTATATTATAAATTTTGTTAAAATAAAAAATCAAAAATTAAGGGACTTAGATGAAATTTGAAGTTATAAAAAAAGATGGCAACGCAAGGCGAGGCGTCCTAACAACTGCTCACAGCGTTATACAAACGCCAGTTTTCATGCCAGTTGGCACGGTTGGCGCAGTTAAAAGCCTAGATGCCTTTGATATGAGTGAAATTTTAGACGCAAAGATAATCTTAGCAAACACCTATCACATGTATCTGCGTCCTGGCAGCAAGGTCGTGCGTGAGTTTGGCGGACTTCATGGATTTTCTAAATTTGATCGCTCTTTTTTAACAGATAGCGGAGGATTTCAGGCATTTTCGCTTAGGTCAAACACCAAAAACGACGATGGCGGGATAAAATTTAAAAGTCACATCGACGGCAGCACGCACTACTTCACGCCAAGATCCGTCCTTGACACGCAGTATGAGCTTGGCAGCGACATCATGATGATACTTGATGATTTGGTTGCCTTGCCAGCTGAGCCAAAAAGGATAGATCTAAGCATAAAACGAACGATAAAATGGGCAAAAGAGGCGATTGATTATCACAAATTTATGCAAAGCAAGGGCGTTGGCTTGCAGCAAAATATCTTTGGTATCGTTCAAGGCGGCACCGACTATGAGGCACGTAAATTTTGCGCTGAAGCCTTAAATCAGATGCCATTTGACGGTCTTGCCATAGGAGGTCTTAGTGTTGGCGAGAGCAACGAGGCGATGTATGACACGGTTGAGGCGGTTATGCCATTTATGGATGAGCTTAGACCTCGCTATCTAATGGGCGTTGGCACGCCGGAGGATCTTGTAGAAAACGTGGAGCGAGGGGTCGATATGTTTGACTGCGTTATGCCAACTAGAAACGCAAGAAACGGCACGCTATTTACTAGCTTTGGCAAGATAAATATAAAATCAGCCAAATTTATAAACGACCACGCGCCGATAGACCCAGCTTGCCAGTGCTACACCTGCAAGCGCTACTCCAGAGGCTATCTAAACCACCTTTTTAAGGCTAGAGAGCTCACATTTTTTAGACTAGCAAGCCTTCACAACCTGCACTACTATCTAAATTTAATGAAAGAGATGAGAGAGGCGATAGAGGTCGGCGAATTTGCTAAATTTAAGCGAAATTTCTACGCAAAAAGGAGCGCAGATGAGCTATAAAAGCGCACTTTGTGGATATTTTTATGGAGATGCATTTGACTACATCACGCTCATCTCATCATCGCAAAAGCAAGTTTTTAAATTTTTATTCAAAGATGGCAAAATTTACAAAGAAGATCTTGAGCATGA
>JAHADO010000218.1 GCA_018375265.1 Campylobacter concisus
TGATCTACTAAAGTCTCAGGAGATAAATTTAGACTATATTTTGGGTTTGATATTTGAACATAATAAAAAGATAAAAGATAAAGCAGCCCTTACTGATGAGGTGCGTCGCATCATCCGCTCGAGCTTGGAAAACCGCTCAAAAGAGGGGTTGATAGTTGATTTTATAAACCAAAGTGACTTGGATAAATTTAAAGACCGAGCCAGCGTGATAGAAGAGTTTTTTAAATTTGCAAAAGTTGTGATGAAAAAAGAGGCGGACGAGCTTATCGCTTCTTTAAATTTAGATGAGGCTGGCGCAAGAAGGTTTATAAGTTCGTCGTTAAAGAGTGGCTTTGTTAGTCAAAGTGGAACGCAAATAGGCGAGATACTGCCTAAGATCAGCCCTTTAAATAAAAACTATCCAATAATCAGGCAAAAAGTCATCGACGAGATATCGCATTTTGTTGATAAATTTAAAGAGGTTGGCTCGTCGGTTTAAGAGGCGCTTTTAAGCAAAATTTATATTGCATTTGGCTTATTTATGCTTTACTTCGTGCTCTAGTAGCCAAATTTTAGTTGGCAAGCCCTCGCCGCCTGAGTAGCCACCAAGCCCGCTGTGAGAGAGCACTCTGTGGCAAGGGACGATGATAGGCAGTGGGTTTTTGGCATTTGCCGAGCCTGCTGCGCGGTAAGCGTTTTTGTGACCCGCGGCAAGTGCTAGAGCTGCGTATGTGGTCGTTTCGCCGTATGGCACTTTTTGTAAAACGTCATAAATTTTAGCTCTAAATTTGGTTGTTTTTATATCAAGTCTAACGCTAAATTTTTTAAGCTCACCCTTAAAATAAGCCTCCAGCTCATCTAAACAAAGCTTTAAATTTTCATCTTTTACAGCAACTTTTTCAAATTTATCTACAAAATTTATCTCACAAATTCCATTTTCACTAGCAACGATCTGTAAAATTCCAATGGGCGATTTTAGGTAGGCTTTTGACACATTTGCTCCTTGAAATTTGAAATTTTGGGCAAATTTTACTTTAGATTGTTTTGCTTTTTGATAAAATGCAAGCAAAATCAGCGATTTTGGACTAAAAACGAGCAAAATCACAAAGGAAATTTATGAGCTTTTTTACCGACTACGAAAAACACGTGAGTGAGCGAGAAAAAGAGGGTGTGCCACCGCTTGCGCTAAATGCCAAGCAAACAAGTGAAATTTGTGAGCTTATAAAACTTGCTGGCAACTCTAGTGGCGATGAAAAGGCGCAAAAGGAGCTAAAATTTCTTATAAATTTGCTCGCAAACCGCGTAAATCCAGGTGTTGATGACGCAGCAAAGATAAAGGCAGAATTTCTTGGCGAGGTGATAGAAGGGCTTAAAATAGACGGCCTTGACGCAGTTTGTGCTATTAAAATTTTAGGCAAGATGCTTGGCGGATATAACGTGGAAATTTTGGTGCGAGCGCTTAAAAATAGCAATGAAACTATCGCACAAGCTGCGGCAAATGAGCTAAAAAATATCATTTTGGTGCATGAGCATTTTGACGAGATCGCAAAGCTAGCAAATAGCAATAAATTTGCCAAAGAGGTGCTTATTTCTTGGGCAAACGCGGAGTGGTTTACACATAAAAAGCCGCTTGATGAGTGCATAAAGGCAGTGGTTTTTAAGGTGCCTGGCGAGACAAATACAGATGATCTAAGCCCTGCTAGCGAGGCCTATACAAGGGCTGATATACCGCTACATGCAAAGGCGATGCTTGTTAAAAAGATGCCTGAGGGGCTAGAAATTTTAAAAAAGCTAAAAAGCCTTGGTAAGAGCGTGGCGTATGTTGGCGACGTGGTCGGCACTGGCAGCAGCAGAAAGAGCGGTATAAACTCTATCCAGTGGCACTTGGGTGATGAGATAGAGGGCGTGCCAAACAAAAAAACCGGTGGCATCGTGATCGGTACGACCATAGCTCCGATATTTTTTAACACCGCCGAAGATAGCGGCGCACTGCCGATAGTTGCAAACGTAAATGAGCTAGAAATGGGCGATGAGATAGAGATTTATCCATTTAAAGGCGAAATTTATAAGTTCGCAGGCAACGAAAAGAAGCTCGTGGCAAATTTTAAACTTAGTCCAAACACTCTAAGCGACGAGATGAGAGCAGGGGGCAGGATACCTTTGATGATAGGTAGGCAAGTCACCAAAAAGGCTAGAGAGGCCTTGGGGCTTGGCGAGGAGCAAATTTTCATAAAGCCAGATCAGCCAAAAGAGCTAGGCGGTGGCTATACGCTCGCTCAAAAGATGGTTGGCAAGGCTTGCGGCAAGGCTGGCGTGAGAGCTGGGGCCTACGTGGAGCCTGAAATTTTGACCGTTGGCTCGCAAGACACCACTGGGCCCATGACTAGAGATGAGATAAAAGAGCTTGCTAGCCTTAGTTTTGGGGCGGATTTTGTCTTGCAAAGCTTTTGCCACACAGCTGCTTATCCAAAGCCAAGCGACCTTGAGATGCAAAAGAGCCTGCCTAAATTTATGACGCTTCGCGGTGGAGTTAGCCTAAAACCAGGTGACGGCGTCATCCACTCGTGGCTAAACCGAATGGTCTTGCCTGACACGGTGGGCACTGGCGGCGATAGTCACACGAGATTTCCTATTGGTATCAGCTTTCCAGCAGGCAGTGGTCTAGTTGCGTTTGCAGCGGTGCTTGGAATGATGCCGCTAAATATGCCAGAGTCAGTTTTGATCAAATTTAAAGGCGAGCTAAAAGAGGGCGTGACGCTTCGTGATCTTGTCAATGCGATACCTTATTTTGCTATCAAAAAAGGGCTTTTAAGCGTTGAAAAGAAAAATAAAAAGAACATTTTTGCGGGTAAAATTTTAGAGATAGAAGGGCTTGAGAGCCTAAAAGTGGAGCAGGCGTTTGAGCTAAGTGACGCTTCGGCTGAGCGCTCGGCTGCTGCTTGTGTGGTAAATTTAAGCGTTGAAAGCGTCGCAGAGTACGTTCGCTCAAACGTTGCGTTAATAGACGCGATGATAAAAGCAGGCTATGAGAGCCATGAAACGCTGCTTAGACGAAAAGAAAAAATGCAAAAATGGCTTGAAAATCCAACCCTTTTAAGAGCCGACAAGGACGCAAAATACGCTGAAATTTTAGAGATTGATTTATCACAGATAGATGAGCCGATTTTGGCCTGTCCAAACGACCCAGACGACGTGGCGACGCTAAGTGAAATTTTAGCTGATAGCAAAAGAGCACATAACATCGACGAGGTCTTTGTGGGTAGCTGTATGACAAATATCGGCCATTACAGGGCGCTTGCTAGAATTTTGGAGCGTGAGAGCAAGCTTACT
>JAHADO010000219.1 GCA_018375265.1 Campylobacter concisus
CTTCCGCCTGAAGTTGCAGGTGTTGCAAAGATGTTTGGATATCCAAGTCTATCTGAGACAAAAACTATTCTGCTGTCATTATCTACGAAATTTCCATTTACATCAATGCCTGGATAGTTTGTGATCTGAGTTAATTTTTTGCTACCTGTATTATAGATGAAAATATCTGGCTGATCTTTTGGAGCCATAGTTAATAGAATTTTACTTCCATCTTTACTAACATCAGATGCTATAAGCATACCCATACTATCTATTATCTTTGTTTTAGTGCCTGAATTTAGATCATATCTAAACAAAGTTGGTCTGTTATTTACATAAGATGTATAGTAAAATTTACTCTGATCAGCGCCTGCCCATTTAGGGAAGATATTTAAACCGCCACTTACTATTGTCTTTTGATATGTAAGTGTGTAATCAGCCACTATAATAGAGCTTTGGCGAGCTGAAGTATATTTTGCTAGGATGATAAATTTCTCCATCCAGCCAACTGGTGGTAAATTTAGCTCATTTGTTAGCTCAACTATACTTTTGTGCGCCAAAAACGGATACTTTGCGCCATCTGGCATGTTATATACTCTCTCATACCTTGTAGTTGCAGTCTTCGCGTCAATGAGTTTTACTCTTAAAGTAAGAGGTGAGCCCATAGAGCCTTCAAGAGCATATCTAAAAATAAGCTCAACACCTTTGTCGCTCATTGTATTTGTAGCTGCTGTTCCCTCGTAGGTTGAAGGCACGTGATCTTCGATAACCTCAAAGTCTGAGCTAACTTTCAAGTCACCTAGCATGATCTTAAAGAATTTATCTTTAAAGCCTGCATCACTAACAGCTGTAGTTGCATCTTGCAAAGCTATCTTTGGCAAAGCAACACCTTGGTTTATAACAGATATCGTCGCATCAGCAGCATAAAGCCCTAGAGCAACGCACAAAAAAAGAAAAATTTTCTTCATCTCTACTCCGTAAATTTATAAATTTTAGTTTATTTTATCTTCTAAATTTAAATTAAAAGTAGTACTTTTGTCTGGATTAAACGGAAATTTCTCTGCAGTAAGCTTTTCCAGACACTCTCTAACCTTTGCATTAAACTCTTCATTATATGATAGCTCTAAAATTTCATAGCTAAAATTTCCACTCTGATCTATCATAACTTTTACCTTAGCTATATTTGCAGAGTCAGCTTTATAGCTTTGCCATCTTCTTTGAATTTGCTTTGTTATGGCTCCCATCAATGGATCATAAGTGCCGGTCATTTGTGACTTTGGAGCTGTTGGGTTTTGATCTATTTTTAGGCTCTTGATGATGTCGCTAGCCTCTTTTGCAGCTTTTGAGCTAGAAGCCTCGCTTTTTTTGCGACTTTGTACTTTATTTTCAGCCTTTTTTATGCCATCATCTTTTTTAAGCTTAGTCGAGTCTATGTCGCTAAAGAGATCTTTTATATTTGGCTCTTTTGGTTTTGGCTTTTCAACTGGCTTTGGCGTAGGTTTAGGCTCAGGTTTTGGCTCTGGCTTGACATCCTCTTTAGGCTCTTCACTAGGTTTTGGGATTTCAGGCTTTGGTTCTGGTTTTTTAGGCTCAGGCTTTGGCTCTTCTTTTGGAGGAGTTGGCAAGCTTGGGGTTGGCAGTGGCTCATCTGGCACAACAGGCTTATTTGTAGTCTCTTGTTTATCTTCTTCTGACTCTTTTTTAGGTTCTGGTTTTGTCTCTTTTACAACCTCTTTTGCTTGTTTTGGCGCTTTTATGGTTTGATCAACTTCTCTATCAACCATAACTACGTCCATAATAGCATCTTTGTCATCAGTATATTTTTTAGGAGGTTCGCTAAAAAAAGTAAGCTTTATAAACAAAGCAAGCACAATGATAATGTAAATACAAAACGCTACAAAAAACGAACTAAGCGTTGGAAATTTAACTTTATTAGGCATCTTAACCGTTTGTCTCTAAAGCTACTTTATTAAAACCAGCACCTTTTAAAGTCTTTAATACAAACATAACATCATCGTATTTTAAATTTTTATCAGCCTTTATGTATATAGGCGAGGTTTTGTCATATTTTGCACTCATTAGTGCAATGTTATCTGGAAGTTCAGCAAGGCTCATTGTACTTTGATCTATTCTAACTTGTCCTTGTGCATTTATAGACACTATAAGATCTTTTTGTTTAGACGTAGATGTTTTTGCCTTTGAGCCATCTGGCAATGTTATATCTTCTTGATATGTTATAGTTGGCATTGTAACCATTAAAATAGCCAACAAAACAAGCATGATATCAACAAGAGGCGTTATGTTTAACTCTGGTGTTTCGTCGTCAAATTTAAGAGCCATCTATAACGTCTCGTCATCTTTTTTAAGTGCTATCATAACGTCAGCTTGACGCTCGATAACGCTCATTAATTCATAAGCTTTTCTTTTTATAAGCAAGTTAAATGTATATGCTGGGATGGCAACAAAAATTCCGCATCCGGTAGCGACAAGTGCTTCAGAGATAGCTGGGGCTATAACTCCAAGAGATGAGCCTGCACCATTTCCTAGCTGTGAAAATGTCTCCAAGATAGATACTACTGTTCCAAAAAGACCGATAAATGGAGAAGTAGAAGCTATTACGCTAAGCCATGTAAGCCCACTTGTAGCATTTTTTTCGGCAATGCTTATGCAAACATTTAGCTTTTCTTTCGAAATTCTACCACTTGCACATTTCTTTAAAGATGAGTCATTTGGTATATTTTTAGCGCCCATAAGCAGTGCTTCAAGCGCATTTTGCTCGCGTTTTTGCCAAGCTCCTATACCAGCCATTCTTGAAAAAAGAATTGTAAAACTAACTATAAAATATATTGACAACCAAGTTAAAACTATAATTGTAATAAAACTACTTCTTTGAATGTAATTTAAAAATATATCTATTCCGCCCACTTATCTTGCTCTCACTACATTTTCCATTTTTGATATAGTTGCTGCAAAAGCATTTGTATCACTGCTCATACTCTCTATCAAATTTCTAGCAGCTTCTAATGAATTTGCAAGCTCACTTTCACTATTGCCAGAGACATAGACCGCACCGTCAGCTAGTATAACTACTTTGCCCTCATCTATCTTTGCATAGCCCCAGTTAATAGCAACTACATCATGCTTTTTATGCTTATCTTCTATATCTATAATACCTGCTTTTAAAAGAGATATTAATGAGGCGTGGTTTGGCAAAACACCAAACTCACCCTCGCTACCTGGAAGCACTACACTACTCACGTCATCATTAAATATCTGACCTTGAGGAGTTACGATCTCTAAATG
>JAHADO010000220.1 GCA_018375265.1 Campylobacter concisus
TTACAGGTATGTCGTTTGCTGCGGCTATGTGCATGATGGCAGTATCCACGCCGATAAAGAGGCTTGAGCGCTTTGAGAGGGCTATCGTTTGTTTTAGGCTTAGCTTACCACCTAAATTTATAGGCTCACTTTTGCAAATTTTTAGCACATTTGCAAGCTTATTTAGCTCATTTTCCTTGTTGTCGCTTGTTAGCACGACCTTTTCGCCAAGCTCGTTTTCGCAGTAGTCGATGAGCTCTGCCATGCTCTCGTCGTTTGCGCATTTAAACATCCAGCGGCTTGTTAGATGCACATGTACAAAGCGTTTTGGTAAATTTAGATCCTCCACGCTCTCATCTGAAAAAACGCTCACTTTTTTGCTAACCGGCTCAAATCCCAAAGCCCTTAGTGCGTTTAAATTTAGATCAACCGTGTGAGAGAAATTTTCGTAGTATTTTGCCTTTACGCTTAAAAGCTTGTTTATCGCCTTATGCTTGCCTAAAAAGCCAACTATCTTTTTGATCTTGGCGTACTTTGAGATGATGACGCCGCGGTCTCCAGTGGTCGTTTGCACCGCCATATCGTACTTCTCTTTTTTGATCGCTCTTATAAATTTTAGCTCGGTCATTAGCTTTTTAAAAAAGCCAGAATTTGCACTTTGCCTATCGTAAATGTGGATTTTATTTATGTAAGGGTTGCCTTCTATCATCGCTTCTGTGCCTTTGTTTAGGGCAAAGTCGATGGTTGCATCTGGGTAGTAGTGGTGCAAATTTTCAATGAGCGGCGTTGTCAAAAGTACGTCGCCGATGTTTCTAAATTTAATCACAAGTATTTTCATTTTATATATTTCCAAAATGTGTACTGGGCGTAAAGTCTAGCGATAATGTAGCCAACAAAGCCCTCTTTAAAGCCACCTTTTAGCACATAAAGCTTAAAAAATGTCCAAGCAGGGCTTGTAAGCGCCTTTAGCAAATTTCTTTTTGCGCCCATGCTTGAGTAGCGATTTTGCTTGGCGATAAACTGCTCGATGCTCTCATACGCGTAGTGCAAGAAGTGATTTTTAAGCGTGCCAAGCCTTTGTGAGCCGTCATTTAAAACGACCTTTTCATGCACAGCTCTACCATCAAATTTGGCAAAATTTTTATTAAAAAGCCTCACCGTGTAGTCTGGATATAGCCCCATATTTTTTATCGCTTTGCCAAAGAAAAAATTTAACCTAGCAACGTTATAAGCCATAAATTTAGGCTCTTTTAGTGTGCTAATGATCTCATTTTTAAGCTCGTCTGTAATCACCTCGTCGCTATCAAGCACAAAGACCCACTCGTTTTTGGCTAGATCCACGCCCTTTTGCTTTTGCGCGCCAAATCCAAGCCATGCTTGCTCGTGAAATTTCACGTTGCTAAAGCCATCACAAATTTGCCTTGTGCTATCTTTTGAGCCGCTATCAACCACGATGATCTCATCAGCAAATTTAGCGCTCTCTAGCACCTCTTTTAGGTACTTTTCGCTATTAAAAGTCAAAACGACAACGCTTAGCATTTGTACTCATTTTCGTAAAATCTCTTAAACCTTTGGTGAAACCAAAAGTACTCTTCTGGCCTTGCTCTAACCATCTCTTCGCACGCACTGCACTGCATCTGCGTCGCTTTTTGCACAGCATCTTCTTTATCAAATGTGCTTATGTCTATTGGCTGCTCAAAGCAAATTTCATTTAAATTTTCACCTTTTTGGTAGATAAATGCATTTATGATAAGGGCATTTGTCTTTTGCGCTAGCACGCTTGCAGCTGGCGTGTGAAGCACATCTTTGCCAAAAAACTGCACCTTTATGCCATCTTTTGGAGCGGTATTTTGATCGACTAAAATTCCTACTATTCGCCTAGCTTTTAGCGCTTTTAAGATATCTTTTGCACCGCCATCTTTGTCTATTAGCTCCACGTCAAACTGCGCTCTGTTTGCTCTTAAAATTTTATCCATGACGCTGCTATCAAGCTTTCTACCAAGCGCTGAAGAAGCTCCAAAGCGAGCTGCAACTGCTAGTCCAAATATCTCCCACTGTCCAAAATGCGCAGTCGTGACGATGATAGGCCTGCCAGATCTTATCGCATCAAGCAAAAAGTGCTCATTTTTAAAAACAACTTGTTCAAGTATCTTTTGCTTTGTCGTGTTTTGATTGAGGATGAAATTTATACCAAGATATTTTGCAAAGTTGTAGTAGCATTTTTTGGCGATCTCTAGCTTCTCTTCTTTGGTTTTTGTCTCGCCAAATGCAAGGTCTAAATTTGTCATCACGATGTGAAATCTCTTTTTTTTAAGCTTCATAAACGCAAATGCTAAAAATTTAGCAAGCAGGTTTTGAAGCGAGCTTGGCAATATAAATATAAGAAATTTCAAGGTATAAAAGCCAGCAAGATATATCCTATCCATTTAGCAGCCTTTTTGCGAAATTTGCAACCGTTTCAGGGTAAATTTCTTTTATACAAAAGTCGTTTTTGTCGATACTTCTAGCATCTATTTGCTTGCCCATATCAACAACTAAGTTTTTGTCCGTGACGTAGGCATTGCGGTGGCTTGGTCGGTTGCCAAAAAGCGTGATAGAAGGCCTATTTACAGCCCATGCAAGGTGCGTTAGACCGCTATCATTGCCGATTACCAGATCGCAGCTCGCGATGTAATCTATCATATCTTTTATGCTTAGTTTTTCAAGCAGTTTTGCCTTGGTGCCTGAAATGATCGCCTCAGCTCTTGTTTTTTCACTCTCACTCCCGTAGCAAAGGTAAATTTCACAACCATCAAGAAGTCTGATCACATCTTTAAATTTGTCATAAATTTTGCTCTCTTCGCTTGCAAAGGCAGCGATTAAAACGCGTTTTTTGCCGCTTTCATTTTTAAATTTTTTGCAAATTTCAAAGCAGGGTGATTTTTTTAAAATTTCATCTCTGTCAAAGCTAAAATTTAGAGCGTATCCAACGAGGCTTAGGTTTCTAACTATGATATTTTCGTTGTAGTCGATCTTAAATTTATGCCTATAAAGCCTGGCTGCGATCTTTTCTTTGACGCTCTCTCTGCTAAAGCCATAAATTTCTTTGCCAAGTAGTTTTGCAACGACGGCTGACTTAAAAAGCCCTTGCAGGTCGATCACTTTATCAAATTTACCAAGCGTTTTTATGATCTTGTAGCTTTTTTTAAAGCTCTCTTTAAGCGGCAAAACGACTAGCTCGTCGATAAGCGGATGATCTTTTAAAAGGCTTGCAAAACGGGCATCAACTAGCCATGTGATGTGAGCATTTGGGCAGTGCTTTT
>JAHADO010000221.1 GCA_018375265.1 Campylobacter concisus
AGTCGCTTGAGATACTTGAGCCCAAGAATTTTCTTGCTGAGCTATACGGACGAAGGGTGGCAGATGCAAGGCCAAAAGCGCAGGATCAAATTTTAAACATCGCAGACGCAACCACTAGTGCAAATGATGTGCGTTTTGACAATGGCAACGACATAGTTGATATGACAAGATCTATCGTAAATGATGCCAAGATAGACGCAGGAGATGGCGATAATAGGCTAAGAATTCACGATAATATCGAGGTTAGAGGGCTGAGATTTGACGCTGGGGCTGGCAATGACGAGATAGAGATAAGAAACAACGTCGGCATAAAAGATCATACGCTTTTATATACAAATGACGGCGATGATAGCGTGAAAATTTATGGTGCGACGATGGAAAATGCTGCCATTCATACAGGTTTAGATAACGACATTATAGATATCCAAAGATCTGAAATCAAAAACGGTGCAGATATAAGGCTTGGCGGAGGAAATGACACTATAAACACCGACTGGGTAGGCTTTTTTGGTGATACGAAAATTTCTCTTTCTAGCTTTACAAATCCAAACGAAGTAGATACGCTAAATATGGACAATACCATCTTTAACGGACACACTACTATCGAAGCGAATGATGGCGAAAAGACCACTATGAATATAAAAGTGTGCGGTGGAGACGGCGAGATAGATATAAAAGGCTCGCATGCAAATTTAGACCACACACCGCTTTTTGATATGAATTTTCTTGGGCCAAAATTTATGGGTGACGTTAAATTTGACGGCAGAAACAACAAGGTCAATATGCATATAGACGACTCAGAATTTCATGGTAAAAATAACGAATTTTACTTCTCAGATAATCAAAATGATACTTTAAATATGACATCAGCTATCATAAAAAATTCTAAATTTTATCTAGGTGGTGGTGACGATACAGTTAGTTTAACTATGACAAGAACAGATATAGATAATAATACTCAAATATTTGGTGGCAAGGGCTATGATACTCTTGTGCTTGATAATAATATCGACTTCTCAAAGGTCTCTGGCTTTGAAGAATTAAAAATAACGAGTGGTGCTTATGTGACACTAAATGGCAATGATGTAGCTCATTTGAGTGACATTTTAGACAATGGCTCTAATGTAGTTAAATTTAGTGAAGCCCATGGTACCGTAAAACTTAATGGTTTTAGCGAAACTAGCGGAGCAGAAAATGGCTACCACAGATATGAAAGTGCCTATAATACGCACTTAGCAGACGGTAGCGATCGTCAAGGCACAGTCTATATAGATATAAAAGAGGACATTCACGTCGATCTTTAAATTTTAGATCCCTTTTGGGATCTTGCTTACATTTATCAAAAATTTAATTTTTAAAACCCACTACAACAGCGTAATCTTAAGAATTAACATCATATTTACATTACTTTATATTTAAAAGAAATATTTATAATGTGTCAAATTGATTTTAAAGGAGGCAGCGATGGCTGTTAAAGTAGGTGTTATCAAAAACATTCTTGGCTCCAAGGAAGTAGTAGTTATAGACAAAAATGGCAACGAAAGAGTTGTTGTCGCGGGAGATAGTTTATACGAGGGCGACGTTGTTAAAGCAAACGGTGCAAAGGTAACTATCGCATCAAACGACGGCAAAGAGTTCGAGCTAAAAGATGGCGAAACTCTAAATTTAAATAACGACCTTAGCTCAGACAAAGAGGTAGCAGCTATACAAAAAGCCCTTTTAAAAGGTGAAAATTTAGCAAATCTCGAAGAGAGTGCCGCTGGCGGCAATAGCGGTGGCAGAGGCGGAGATGGCGTGAGCCTTGGCGAGACAAGGTTTGAGCATGGCGGTCATGAAAGCTCTGATGTATCAGCTAGCTTTAGATCACTTTCAGATACTTTTGGCGCTGTAAAACTAACTAACCAAGAGGTAAAAGGTGGCGGTAGTGATGTTTTTGATGGTTCAGATAGTGATATAAATTCTGCCATTGCACCTGTAGCCCCAGTTGAGCCATCACAACCAGAAAATCCAGCTCCAAATCCGCAGCCTAAACCGGTTGAGCCAGTTGAACCAAAACCAGAACCAGAACCAGAAAATCCAACCCCACAACCAGAACCAAAACCTGAGCCAACTCCAGAACCAACTCCAGAACCAACTCCACAGCCTGAACCTAAACCTGACGAGAGCAAAGATATAGTTAAAAATATCTCAGTTGAAAACAAGTCAGAATTTGGCTATGAAAAGAGCTCAGACCCAAGAAGCTCAAATGACAAATCATACTTAGAGTACAACCTAAAAGGCGAAGTAGCGGAGGCTGATGCTGATAAAAAGGTAGATGTGACGCTTAAATTTGGCGGAGAGGCAACTGCTGGCAAAGACTATGAAAACGCAGAGTACTCGCTAGATGGCGGTAAAACTTGGCAAAAGCTAGATGATAGTGGCGTGATAAAAGATGTAAGAGCTGGCGATATAAATAAAGTAAGCGTGCGTGTTGAAGTGGCAAACGATCACGACCAAAATGAGGGTAAATTTGACCCTACAAATAAAATTTTCAAAGATGCAGACAAAGGCGTTGAAAACAATGGCGACTTTAAAGAGAGCGTGACATTAGAATTTAGCGTCGGCAGTGCGAAGGCTACAAATAGTGAATATATAGTAGATAACGATCACAACGTCACAGTTACTAGCGAATTTCACAACAACTCATCTTTTGACGCTAAATTTAAAGATAACGGCGACAATACACTAAATTTCAAAGATGCGACGATAAACCACAAAGCTGGTGACGTGGCTAGCACTATAGTCTTTGGCGATGGCAGCTATCTTAATGAAGGTAAAGATACTATCAATGCCGATAACTCAAATTTAAACTGGCTAAATATCAACACCCAAGGCGGAGATGACACCATAAATATAAATGGTGGAAGACACGAGAGACTTCACGTCGAAACTGGTTCAGGCAACGACACTGTAAATTTAAACGGCGGAACTTACATAGGCACCGATCCTTATCAAAGTGGCTTCACGCTTGATAGTGGAAACGATGTATTAAATTTAAATGGTACAAAAGATGATCATGTAAAAATGACAGATATGTACCTAAGAACTGGCTCAGGCGAGAAAGATGAGATAAATATCAAATACGCTGATATCGACTCAACATATAAAAATTCAGCCAACCACATCATCGCCGAATCAAAAAACAACACCATAAATGTTGAAAACTCAAATTTAAAGGGCATCAACATAGGTACAGAGACAAACACAGGCACCGAC
>JAHADO010000222.1 GCA_018375265.1 Campylobacter concisus
ATGGTCTTGAAAGCAGGCTTGTAGAGCTTGAAGAAGAGGAAAAAGGCAAAAAAGAGGAATAAAAATGAGTGGCTACATCGCAAAAGCAGGGTATAAATTTATATTATTCTTTTTGATTTTATTTGCTATATCTGCATTGTTTGGTATTGCGCCACTATTTTTTCTAGCACTGCTTCTTTTGACTCTTTATTTTTTTAGAGACCCTGAAAGAGAGCCTTTTACTGATGATAAACTAGCCTTACTTTCACCCATAGATGGTAAGATAAAAGAGATCAGCGTTTCAAATTTTGATGATAAAGAGGTGGCTAAGATAGTTATCTCAAAGCCATTTTTTGGCGTAGGTACGCTAAGGGCTATAAGCGATGCTAACGTCACTGAAGTTAAAAAAAGGCATGGGCTCTTTTTATGTCACGCGATGAAAATTTCAGAGATGCTAAATGAAAGAGCGATAATTCGTTTTGAAAAAGTAAATATTAAATTTGCTATGAAGATCATAGCTGGAGTTTTTAGTAGAAGTTTAGAAATTTATAACATTACCAGTCTAAAAGCCTCTAGAAAATTTGGCTTTTTAGGAAGCGGCGAAGTGATTTTATACTTGCCAAGAGATACTAAAATTTGCGTAAGCGTTGGCGAGAGTGTTAAAGCTGCTTCACTTCTTGGATACTTTGAAGAGGAAAAATAAAATGAATAGCATACAAAAAATGCAGTTAATGTATATCTTGCCAAATTTATTTACCGCTGCAAGCGCTTTTTTGGGCGTTATAAGCATTATTTCATCTATTCAGGGGAACTATTTTAAGGCTATTATTTACATCATTCTTTCACTGATTTTAGACGGACTTGATGGACGCGTGGCAAGACTTACAAAGACTACAAGCAAATTCGGAGTAGAGTTTGATAGCCTTGCAGACCTTGTAGCATTTGGTGTGGCTCCAGCGATTTTATTTTATCTAACAGTTGGTGCAAAATTTGGCAGATTTGGTGCGCTAATAGCAGCTATGTTTGTAGTCTTTGGAGCTATTAGACTAGCTCGTTTTAATGTCACTACAGGCACATACGAACCAAATGTTTTCATCGGACTTCCTATACCATCAGCAGCGATTGTCAGTGTACTTTGGATCGGCATTTATGTAGACTACACATTCTTAGAGGGTTTTGAGTGGTGCTTGATATTGCTTGAAGCGGTTTTGGCTATCTTGATGGTTAGCAACATCCGCTACCCAAGCTTTAAAAAGATGAATTTAAAACAAACTCATGTTATACGAATTTTAGTAGCACTTGTAGTTGTATTTTCTATGCTTTATCTATATCCATTCGAGAGTGCAACTTTAGTAATGAGTGTTTACGTGCTTTATGGTATTATTAGAGCGACTATAATGTTTAGCAAAAATCATAAAAAAAAGGAGAGCGAATGAGCGAAAATGGCATAATAAAATCGCGTAAATTTTTACCAAAAATCGAAATCAAAAACTCTCTACTGCTGCTACTTAGGTAGCAAATTCTTCTTTACTTAACTCATTAAATTTAAATATAAAAAATCATAAAAGGACAAAAAATGGATAAAAATAAAATTATAATCTTTGATACGACTTTAAGAGATGGTGAGCAAAGCCCAGGAGCTTCTATGAACACAGCTGAAAAGCTACAGATCGCACTTCAGCTTGAAAGGCTTGGTGTGGATGTGATGGAGGCTGGATTTGCAGCGGCTAGCCCAGGGGACTTTGACGCGGTAAATCAGATTGCAAAGCAAGCTTCAAACATCACTGTCTGCTCGCTTGCACGCGCGGTTGATCGTGATATCAAGGCAGCTGGCGAGGCACTAGCTCCGGCAAAAAACAAAAGAATTCACACCTTCATAGCAACAAGTCCGATCCACATGCAGTACAAGCTAAAAATGAGCCCAGATGAGGTGATCAGGCGTGCAGTCGAGGCGGTGCAATACTCAAAAACATTTTGCGATGATGTGGAGTTTAGCTGCGAGGATGCATGCAGAAGCGAGATGAGCTTTTTAAAAGAAATTTGCGACGCAGCGATAAATGCAGGGGCAAAAACCATAAACATCCCTGATACGGTTGGCTACTTGTATCCAGAGGAGATCACAGCTCGCATTAGCGAAATAGTAAAATTTATAGGTGGTAGAGCAGTAGTTTCGGTGCATAACCACAACGATCTAGGCATGGCAACAGCAAATTCACTAGCTGCTATAAAAGCTGGTGCAAGGCAGGTTGAAGGCACTATAAATGGCATCGGCGAGCGCGCTGGAAATGCTGCGCTTGAAGAGATCGTGATGGCTATAAAAACTCGTCAGGACGTCTTTGCGCCGCTTTACACAGGCATCATCTCAAAAGAAATTTATCCGACTTCAAGACTGATCGCTAGCATCACAGGCATCGAGCCACAGCCAAATAAAGCAATCGTTGGTAAAAACGCCTTTGCACACGAGAGTGGCATCCATCAAGACGGCGTACTAAAGCACAAAGAGACTTATGAGATCATCAGTGCTGAGAGTATCGGCTTAGAGAAAAACTCGCTCGTTCTTGGCAAGCACAGCGGCCGCCATGCGTTTAAAGATAAGCTTGCTAGCCTTGGATTTGACCTTGATAGTGATGCGCTTAATAAGGCGTTTGAGAAATTTAAAGACTTAGCAGATAAGAAAAAAGAGATATTTGACGATGATATCAGGGCGCTTGTTGCAGAGGAGATCACCAAGATCCCACAAGCTTACGAGATCACAGACTTGCTTCAAAGTAGCGGTGGCAGCTTAGCAAGTGCCTCTATGAGCATCAGGCACAACGACGAGATCGTTAGCGACTCAGCCCTTGGCAATGGCACAGCAGATGCGATATTTAAGGTAGTTGATCGCATTAGTGGCATTAGTGGCACGCTAAAAGACTATAAGGTCACAGCTGTTTCTCAGGGCAAAGACGCTCTTGCAAAGGTCGATGTAAAGGTTGAGTTTGAGGGCAAGACAGCCGTAATGGGTCACGGACTTGATATCGATACGATGATGGCAAGCGCTAAGGCCTATGTCGGCGCACTAAATAGCTACCTTCGCATCCATAAAAACTAAAATTTTAGCTGGCTGCTAAATTGGCAGCTGGCTAATTTAAATTTAGCTACTCTTTAAATTTACTGCGTTTTTCAAATTTTAAAATTCCACTCACTTCTAAGAATTGACTACTAAAATTTGGCTTCGCCTACAGCTTAGCTCAAATTTTAGAGCCGAAATTGC
>JAHADO010000223.1 GCA_018375265.1 Campylobacter concisus
ATCAAACATCGACAAGATCAGAAATATCGAAAAAAGACTAAACAAACGCATAGGCATCTTGCAAGATATCTGCGGTCCAAAGATCAGAGTTGGCAAGCTTAGCGAGCCATTTTACTTAAAAGCTGGCGACGAGCTTAGCATCTACGCAGAGGATATCGTGGGCGAAAAGATCGAAAAGGGCGTTTATAGAGTAAGCCTAAATCAACCTCAGATTTTACCTATGCTAAAGGCTGGCGAGTACGTCTATCTCTACGATGGCTCGATCAGAGCAAGAGTTACAGGCGAGGGCAAAGATGTGGTAAAAACCATCATCGAAAATGACGGAATTTTAAACTCAAACAAAGGCGTAAATTTCCCAAACACCGCCCTTGGCATCGATATCATCACGCCAAAAGATAAAGAAGATATGGAATTTGGCGCAAAGCAAGGCGTAAATTTTGTTGCTATTAGCTTCGTGCAAGACGCAAATGACGTGATAAAAGCGAGAAATATCTTAAAAGAATTTGGATCACGTGCGGCTATCTTATCTAAGATCGAGAAATTTGACGCGGTCGAAAATATAGACGACATCATCGCAAAGAGCGATGGTATCATGGTAGCTCGTGGCGATCTTGGCATAGAAGTGCCATTTTACAAGGTGCCAACGATACAAAAGCTCATCATCAAAAAGGCAAATGCAGCCAGCAAGCCAGTCATCACAGCAACTCAGATGATGCTAAGCATGGCTGAGCATGAAACTGCCACAAGAGCGGAGATCAGCGACGTGGCAAACGCCGTGCTAGACGGCACTGACGCAGTTATGCTAAGTGAGGAGAGTGCGATCGGCAAAAACCCTGTCGCAGTCGTAGAGGCGATGAGCAAAACGATCATCCAGACGCAAAGCATCTACCCATACAATAAATTTGACGAATTTGACTTTTTTGACGAGACAGACATGGTCGCAAATAGCGCAGCTTCGCTAGCTGTTCGCATCAAGGCAAATGCGATACTTTCCATCACAGGCTCAGGCAAATCAGCCATAAAACTAGCTAGAAACCGCACAAACATCGATATCATCGCTATCGCGCACGATGAGCAGACAGCTCATATGCTGACCCTTGCTTGGGGCGTGACGCCAGCGCTTGTGCTTGAAAAGACAAAGCTAAATGTCCTACTTGCAAATGTCATCAAAAAGGCTTACGACGCCGGATACGTCGAGCATGACAAGACCTATCTTGTAACAGCTGGCCACCCAACAGGCGTAGAGGGCAGCACAAACCTCATACGTATCATCAGACGCGACCAGCTTGATTATTACTTAGATCTTGCAACCGAGTAAATTTATGGATTTTAGTGCCTGATATTTTGGCACTAAAATTTCTTTTAAATTTATGCGCTTTTATGCACTCGCCTTGAAAATCTACCGAATTTAAATTCTTTATTTTGCCACTAAATTTAAAGCCGTGATGTGCCGGATCTAAATTTGAAATTTAAACTATGTGCTTTAAAATAAAAACTACTACTTTTTTGCAAATTTTAAAATTCCACTCACTCGCAAGAATTGACTACTAAAATTTGGCTTCGCCTGCAGCTTAGCTCAAATTTTAGAGCCGAAATTACTCGCTCATGAAATTTTAAAATTTGCGAAAACTTACTTGATAGCAAAACGCATGCGGTGCTTTAGCGCCATTGCATGCACCTCTAACGTGCGAGGGGTTTTTACTCGGGCTTCGCCTCGTAACTGCAAGCAGACGAGGGATCTGAAGGGAGATAAGGGGACGGCCTTCGTGTCTGCCCTGCAGTTGCGAGCCTGCGAAGCAAAATTCAAGTCTCCTTGTCTCCCTTTTGAATAAAAGTATCGCAAATGATTTTTTATATTTTTGCAAATTTTAAAATTTCACTCACTCGCAAGAATTGACTACTAAAATTTGGCTTCGCTTGCAGCTTAGCTCAATTTTTAGAGCCGAAATTACTCTTTCATGAAATTTTCAAATTTGTCAGACACTTATTTGACTTGATAAAAAAATTTGCAAATTTTAAAATCTTACCCGCTTGCCTTAGCAACTTACTAAATTTAGGGCTCATAACTATTCGCCGCTAAATTTAGAAGTGTGATATGCTCGCTCATAAATTTTAAAATTTGTGTGAAATTTACTTGTAAAAATTAGGATATATAAAATTTATTTTAAAGAATTTGTGACGCCAAATTTAGCGTCACAAATTTAAATTTATTTTTTCTTTTTGCCTTTTGGCTCGTCGCCTTTAAACCAGCTTTTTATCTTATCAAAGACGCTCTCATCGGTGCTTGACTTGCCTGAAACTATGCCAAAGCTAGCTTGAAGCTTGTTTAAAAGCTCTTTTTGCTCGTCGCTTAGTTTGTCAGGCGTTTGGATAGAAATTTGAGCTACAAGTCTGCCTTTTTTGCGTGAATTTACGCCCTTGATGCCCTCATTTTCAAAGATAAATTGCTGCTTATCTTTCGCGCCAACTGGCAGTTTTAGCTCGGCTTCACCGCGAAGTGTTGGGATTTTTATGCTCTCGCCAAGAACAGCTTGGGTAAAAAATACTGGTATTTCTATATAAACATCGTCATTGTGGCGGATGAAATGCTTGTCCTCTTTTACATTTATGCTCACGTAAAGATCGCCTTGAACGCCGTTTGCACCGATGTTGCCTTTGCCAGCGACCCTCATCCTCATGCCACTATCAACGCCCTCTGGGATCGTGATCTTGACGCTTTGTTGCTGGATTTTATAGGCTTTTGCGTTGCAGTCAGGACATGGCTCGCTTATCACTTCGCCAGATCCGTGGCAGTATGGGCACTCTTGAACGATATTCATAAAGCCATTTCCACGTGTGATCCTGCCGCTTCCGCCGCAGTGCTGGCAAGTTTTGTTTTTGCCATCTTTACTGCCTGTTGCGTTGCATGTTGGGCAAGGCACTTTTTGATCAAATTTGATCTCTTTTTCGCAGCCAAAAACAGCTTCGTTAAACTCTAAATTTATAGGAATTTCAAGGTCGGCTGAGTATTTTTCGCTTCGTCTTTTTCTCTGTCTAGAGCCACCGCCAAAACCGCCACCAAAAAACGAGTCAAAAATGTCTGAAAGGTCAAAATCAGCGCTAAAGCCACCGCCACTGCCAAATCTACCCTCAAGCCCTTCTTTGCCGTATCTATCGTAGATAGAGCGCTTTTGCTCATCGCTTAAGACCTGATAGGCTTCGTTTATCTGTTTAAATTTCTG
>JAHADO010000224.1 GCA_018375265.1 Campylobacter concisus
TCTAGGTAGTGGCAACATAGAGATAGCAGATAAAGATAACTCTGATGATCTAACAAGACTAAATAGAGATACTACTAAACTAACAAAAGATCTAGTAAACACTAGCATAAGCTCAAATGTAGATGGTAGTATGGATTTAAGGGTGCTAACTAAGAGTGGGCAAAAGGAGATAGCTAAAGAGATAGTAGATACAAGCACCATAATAGACGCCATAAAGCAAATATCAACTACAGATAGGGCAAATATATTCTCATTCTTTAAAGAAGTAAGCAAGCAATACAAAGTATTAAATGGTGTTAGAGAAGAGGTGGCAAATTCACCAGAACTACAAGCATTTTTATCTAGCAGCACTACAACCGAAGCACAAAGAAAAGAGGCTATGACACTAATAACACTTGCTGTTATGAAGAAATTAGGATATAAACCAAACGATATAAAGTCTATATATACAGATGAAAGAGGATATAATGGCGAAGAAATAAAAGGTTATACAAGCTTGCAAACTGGTGCTAGCTATATAAATTTCAAAAACATAACCAATATGAAAGATCTTGTAAAGACCATAACTCATGAAAACCAAAGATCTATGGATATACAAGATCATAGAGATATAGATAAAAATAGAGATGATGATACTAAGTATGCATCAAATTTCTCAGACTTTGCAACTAGATATTTCTCTCATGCTCTATGGCTAAACGATAAAGGTTTTTCTAAAACACCTTTAACAACAGCTGTAACATCAAGCATGATAAATAACAATAGAGAATTTGCAAAGCTGGATAAGAATTTGGGGGTGAATAGAGTTGAAGCATATTCTAGAGAGGTATTTTTAGGTAAAAACCATATGTTTATAGTAGTTGATGGAAGTAATTATAAAGAAGGAATTACTATTGCTTCTCTTGGTGCTAAAGATTTTGTATTTGGTGGTGATACCGAAATCGTAGTAAAAGATATAAACCATATTAGTAAAGAAGAAAAGACAGCACACACAGATAGGGATCATTACTTGAATAATACATGGGAAGAAAAACAGGTGATTGAAACTCCAAGAGGTATGACAGAAAGAGAATTTGATGAGCGTGTTTTAGAAAATGCAAGAAACTATAACAAAATGTTTGAAAACAATAGATATCCAAATATTGTTTCAACAATCAGCGAATCTTTTTTTGGAGGCTACAATAACAATGAGGACTCTTTATTAAGAAATTCAAATACATTTGTAGATGATGTAATAGAATTTAGTGGAGGATCTATTATGAATTTTAAAAATGCACCTTTGCAAAATAGTACAGAATTAAGAAATATAACAGAACAATTAAATAAAATAGCCCCACATACAATAGATTTTGGTGTATTGATGCAGTAGGATAATAAATGGAACTAGTATCTATTTTTTTAATATCAAATTTAGTGCTTTATTTAATGCTATATATAAGTAAGCGATTTATGCTAAATTCCATATATAAATTTCTGAGATTTTTATCTAGAGCATGTATTTTTATAGGTTTTGCCATACTTGTCTATTTTGCTTGCTATATTGTGTATTATCACAACGATTGGTCAGAGACAGGTAGTGGATTATTAATAGCCATGATAGTTGTCTTTTTTATGAATATGATTTGGCCAGCCATTATATTGATAGATTGGCAAAATAACCCTAAACACTTTTCTGGCTATTATCAACTCTTTTTGGATATATTTCTGATAGTTACTGTTTTTTTGATGGGAGATAACATTGGCATTTGATAATATTGGTCTAATTTGTGGATCAGTCGCAAGTTTTATATTTTTGATTTTTTGGCTAAAAGAGTCTAAAAACAAGGGACGAAAGTTTATTTTTAGATATTTTTTCGTTTTTGTTGGTGCTATATTTATCATTCTGACAAATTTTTTAAACATTCCTAAAATTTTTGAATATAACCTAGGCAATAAAAATTTGCTCTATATCGCATTTGCTTGTCTATGTGCCCAGCTGGTAGTTGACATTTGCTGTGCTATTTTTGTAGAGATAAATAAATTGATGTATAAATATAAATAATTCTATTATGAACCTTATCTTGATAGAATTGAGGGAAAGGGGCAGAAATTTAAAGATAGTGTGATGTGTATGGGTAATATCAAAAATAGAGAACCTGCAATAAGAGAAGAAGCTTTAAAATAGGTTGAAGAAAAAGCATAAAAAATTAGGTGTTACTCAAAGTGGTAGAAATTTGTGTCAACAAAAACGTTGGTGATTTATATAGTCTTGATGAATTACATAATACTTGAGTGTATATTGATAATAAAGGTAGGCATTTGGAAGAGGCTAATGGAAAGAGGTGTAAAAAATGAAACCTAAACCAAAAACTATTATTTGCGTTATTTATTATAATAAATTTGATAATAGTTTTATAAAATCTATTCCTATTGAAAATTGCACTTTAAGCGATATTGAGAATATTTTATTAAATTTTTATCCAAATGAAAAACATATCCAACTAGACGAAAATGGAAACGAATACCTAAATGGCGCTTATGATATAACTCCAGAGATAAATCAGATATTGTTTGAAAAATTTGGTATTGAAGTAGATATGGAAAATTTTAATTGTCAATTAGAAGAAGAATATGAGTAAAATGAATTAAATATGACTACTAATATTTATGTAAAAATACTAAATGAAGATATACCTGTTTGGCGTCCAGTAAAAGCAGTTTGTTTAAAGGAAAATATTTTTAAGATAGTAGATAAGACTGATTTTGAAAAGCTTGACGAGATGCTAGAATTTTGTTTTAATGATACCGTTGTATGCAAAAATAGCAATGGTAATTTTTATGCTGTAAAAATATATTATTGAAATAGTATTGGCTGCTAAAAGCGCAAATTTTAGTAAAGTCTAAAAGAGAATATTTCGTAGCAGGGTTATTGTGCTTGATTTTCTTTTGAATTAACAGCGTGAGTAAAAAGGAGTTAGACTTGTTGAAGATAATAATGAATTGAACTTGGTGTGGGATAAATTAACAAAAGATATTAAGCCAGTTTTAGCTAACGACAAGACAATTATAATTAGAAAAGAGCTTGATGATGGAACAATAATAAAATATAGACCCACCTCTAAAAGTGGCGAAACTACTATTGAAATTGAGCCAGTAAATGGCGGAATTCGCAAAATCCACTATAAGGATTAAAAATGAAATACAAGATAATAAAAAGCGATAGTGATGGTTGGTCCTTTAA
>JAHADO010000225.1 GCA_018375265.1 Campylobacter concisus
AGAAATTTATTTGAATTTGCAAATTTAAAAACTACAATAATAGCTGTTGTTATCGGCGAAGGCGGAAGTGGCGGCGCTTTAGCAATAGGCGTGGCTGATAGACTTGCTATGATGAAAAACTCTGTCTTTTCAGTCATCTCGCCAGAGGGTTGTGCAGCGATACTTTGGAACGACCCAGCTAAACAAGAGCAAGCTACAAAATCTATGAAGATAACGGCTGATGACTTAAAAAATTTATCGCTTATAGATGACGTGATAAACGAGCCGATAAATGGAGCTCATAGAGATAAAGACGGTGCTGCAAAAGCACTTGCAAACTACTTCATCTCAGAGCTAGCCGAGCTTGAGAAGCTTGATATAAACGAGCTTGTCGCAAAAAGAATAGACAAAATCCTCTCTATCGGGGCTTACGAAGAGTAAAATTTATAGTCGCAAGTGAGTTGAAAGTTTAAGTAAAATTGCTTGCGGCTCTCCTTTGTGCTAAATTTAATGTACCTTTTTTTAAATTTTAAAAAATTAAACAATTTTATATTTTTATCCCACTCTTTTAAATTTTAATAACTCATCTATGCGACTTTTAAGTCTTTAAAGCTAAAATTCTTAGCAAATTTCATAAAGGCTATTTGTGGATAAATTTCAAGAAAAATATATAAACCTTTCAAAAGATTACTACAAAAATAACGGCAATGCAGCGAGCGTGGAGGCTTTGTATCAGTTCAAAGAAGAGCTTGAGGCAAGCGAGGATATGCAGGCAAAGAGCGTTTTAGTTGATATTTATCAGCTTTTGTCTATGCAAAAGAGTGCTTACGAGCTACTTTTAAAGATACACGATAAAAACGATAAAAAGCAGCTAAAAACACTTGGTTATCTTGCGCAGTTTGTGGATGAGGGCGATAAATGGGCGGTACCAAGACCAAAGACCAAAGAGCAAATTTTAGCCCAAAATGCAAAGGCTGCCACCTTGCCAAAATTTCGCTATCACCCAGAGCCATTAAAAACTGGCGCATTTAAAGATGATATGATCGTCATCTGCGAGTGTTGCGGTAAAAACACAGAAATTTATTACAACAACGGCGTTTATAGCGAGCAAGATGTCACCTATCTTTGCCCAGCCTGCATCGCAAATGGTGAAGCTGCTAAGAAATTTGACGCTACCTTTGTGCAGGGCGCCGATAATTTTGTCACAGATGACGCCAAAAAAGATGAGGAACTCTTTGAAAGAACACCAGGCTATGAGAGCTGGCAAGGCGAGCACTGGGTGGCGTGCTGTGATGATTATTGCGCATTTTTGGGCGATGTGGGTACAAAGGAGCTTGAGGAGCTCGGCATAGCAGATGAGGTCTTTGATGACTACGCAAAAAGAGACGAGTATGACGTCAAAATGGCTCGCGAGCTGCTCGTAGCGGGTGGCGATTTTGCTGGGTATTTGTTTCGCTGCTTGCACTGCAAAAAGTATCACATATACATTGATGCTTGCTAGAAAGGAAAAATATGGACCTAAATGAAATTGCAAAAGGCTGCAAAGAGCGCGGCTTGGAGGGGCTTTTTGAGTTTTTAAAGCCAATGGCCAAAAATGCCATCAAGATAGATACGCAGGCTAAAGATGACGGCGATATCGCTGTTGGAGCGTCTAAATTTGGCGGGCAGCCAGATCTACCAGCTAGCGTGCCTTGGCCCTCAAATGAAAACGGCGCGCTTAGCTTTGTGGCGCAGATAAATTTTTCTGAAGTTAGCAAATTTGACACCGACAGGTTACTACCAAAAAGTGGCATGCTCTATCTTTTTTATGATATAAATTTACGCATTTGGGGCTACGACCCTGCTGATAAAAAGGGTTTTGCCGTTATCTTTAGTGAGGCAGCTCAAGACCAGCTTGCTCGCCAAAACGTGGATAGCAGAAATTTCACATTTGGCGCACGCTCTCTTAGCTTTAAAAATGAGCAAAATTTGCCAAGTTTGCAAAGCTCGCTCGTGCCATTTGCCAAATTTAGAGAGGAGGAGTGGGAGGCATATCACGAGATCATCGAGCCAAGCTGGCAGGCCAAAGAAAACAAGCTCCTTGGTCACTCTGACAACATCCAAGATGGCATGGAGCTAGAGTGCGAGCTCGTGGCAAACGGCCTTGACTGCGGCGATGGTAGCGCTTATCACCACCCAAATATCGCTGAGTTTGAGAAAAATGCCGCCCAGTGGCAGCTGCTTTTGCAGATAGATAGCGACTGGGATAGCGACATGGACTGGGACGGAGAGGGCAGAGTTTATCTGTGGATAAAGAGGGGCGACCTGGCGGCGCGCGACTTTAGCAAGACGTGGCTAGTTTTGCAGACGAGCTAGGGGTGAAATTTAGCCAAAAGCTTTTGATATGCGTCTGGTAGTAAAATTATTATTGCTGTTTTTTGGTGAGCCATATAAATTTCGCGCTTAGAATATGTAAATTTAAAGGCAAATGGTAGATGAAATTTATACTGGCTAGATCAAATTTAAATTTTTATAATTTGCTGCCAATTAAATTTATCTTATAAAAAGTTTTTGCTACTAAACTAGTGGCTCATCGCTAATTTGTCAGCTTTTTTATATTCTTTTCTAGGTTACACTCGCTTTTTTGTTTTTTACGTGACCGCTCAAAAGCATATCTTAATGTCGGTTGCAATATTTAGCCTTTATATCTTTTAAATTTCACAAAACTAGCAAATCTATCCATGCGCCAAATTTAGGCAAATTTTAGTAAAATCCTTAAAAAATTTAAAGGCAAAATATGTTTAATGGCTTAATCAGGGAGCTTGCCGAGGTCATTAGCTACTCGCAAAATGTTTTACGACTAAAGGCTAAATTTCGCCCAAATTTAGGCGACAGTATCGCAGTAAATGGCGCTTGCTTAAGCGTCATAAAACTATATGATGATGGCTTTAGCGTGGAGCTAAGCGCAGAGAGCAGGGCAAATATCGCGGTTGAAAATTTAAGTGGCCTAGTACATATCGAGCCAGCGATGAAGCTTGGAGAGCGTGTGGATGGGCACTTGATGCAAGGGCACATCGACTTTATCGGCGTGATCTCAGCTATAAAAAAGCATGAAAATGGCGTTGATTTTTACATAGACTTGCCACGTGAGGCGATGGCTCTGATGGCAAACAAGGGCTCGGTGGGCGTCGAGGGTGTGAGCCTTACGATAAATGAAATTTTGCCAAAGGGCATAAGGCTA
>JAHADO010000226.1 GCA_018375265.1 Campylobacter concisus
AGAATGAGAATAATGCTCTTAAAAAAGAGAATGAAGAGTTAAAGAGTTTGTTGAGAGAATATCAAACTATTAATTATAGTCTCTTCTATAAACTCATAAATTTTCGCCTCATCAAGCTTTTTTCTCTCCTGATAAAGCTCTAAATTTATCAAAGCTGAGCTTATCTGGGCAAGTGGCTGCTTCCACTGGTGCGAGATATTGCCTATCATCTCGCCCATAGAGGCTAGGCGGCTTTGATGTATCATTAACTGCTCAGTCTGCCTTTTGCTCTCTTCGCCTCGCCTATGCATCTTATAAACAAGTAGCAAAAATAGCCCAAAGATAAGCGTTATAGCGCTCATTATGACGATGACCTCTTGCAAGTGGTAGGTAAAAATGGCGCGTATTGGTATCTTAAACGAGATCATCGCGACAGTTTCGTTCACGTCTGGGATCTCTATGCCCTGCATGCCATATTTTTCTAGCATTTGTTGTGGGGCATTTGCGCTGCTATGACAGGCTAGGCAGCTTGGACTTTGGTTTTTTATAGGCAGACCCACAAAGAGCTGTGAGCCATTTTCATCTTTTATTATCTTTACAAATTCTTGGAATTTATTCTCTTTAAAGCCATGCAAGACGCCAGCTTCAAATTCATTTGGCTGGTGAGCCTTGTTTAGCGGAGCGATGGCAACTAGCTTGTAGTCAAATTCAAGGTTGTATTTTTTCTTTTGGATGTTGTAAATTTCACGGCTTATATATGAAGATGATAGAAGCCTCTCGTCAAAAAAGTCCTCTTTTAAGATGCCCTGCTCTTTTAACTGCTCGATTAGCGGGCGCTGAACTCCAGCGATGTACTCTCTTACTGAATTTATGCCCTCTAAAACATAATACGCCTCTCTTTTGGCGTCTTTCATCGCTAGGTCGTTGTAAAAATTTAAAACAAGTGCCGAAACTAGCAGATAGACAAAGATAAAAGCACCGACTATTAGCTGAAATTTATATCTCACAAAGGTAGCCCACGCCGTATAAATTTTTTATCACATCTTTGCCTAGCTTTCTTCTAAGCTCCTTTACGATCGTCTTTATCGCCTCTTTTGTCGGCTGCTCGTAGTCCCAGATGTAGTCAAAAATTTGCTCATAAGTGATAGTTTGGTTTTTGTTGTTTAAAAAGTACTCCAAAAGCTTGCTCTCGCTCTTGCTTAGATGAGAAATTTCGCCATTTACATAAAGCGCTTTTTTGCCAAAATCATACTCAAGCTCATCATTTAGCCTGATAGTTGGTGTGCGTCCAACTAGCTCAAAAGCCACATCTTCAAGCGCTTTAACAAAAGATTTTTTATCGTATGGTTTTGCAAGATATCTTGTGATCTTTAGCTCAACCGCGCGCCACAGATACTCTTGCTCGACGTGGCTTGATAAGATCACGATAGGGATTTTTTGATTGATAGCTCTTACTTTTTTAGCGATCTCAAGACCATCGATATTTGGCACGCTGATATCAAGCACTAGCACGTCATACGCCCCACTCATTGCAAGCTCAAGCGCATCAAAGCCGTCTGTGACGCCTTTAACCTCTGCGAAAAAGAGCTCAAGCGAGGCGCAGATATTTCGCAAAATCGCCTCTTCATCCTCTAAGCAAAGGACCTTTTTGTTTGATAAAACATCTAAAATATCATACTCTTGCATATGTCATCTCATCTCTTAAGCCAAAATGCTGACTTAAATAACACAAAATAAAAATTATTTCATAAATTTACATCATGATCGTAAGCTTAAAGTAAAAAATCAGCTTGCTACTTAAGCGATAAATTTAAAAGAGAAAGTTAAATTTAGCCAAAGGTTTGGCTAAATTTATCAGGTTCTAAATTTTGAAAGGCTAGTGTTTAGATTATCAGTCATCTTTGAAAGATGAGCGGCTGCAAGTGAGATTTCATCCATACTTTTTGAGTTTTGTTTTGAAATTTCATCGATATTTACGATGCCTTTTATCAGCTCTTCGACCTTATGTCCAGTCTCTAAATAATCCTTCGTAGAGGTCTCATTTAAGCTAACGCTCTCGTTCATTAGCTGGTTCATGTTTTCTATTTTTTCATTGATTTGGGCTGATTTTTTGCAAAGCTCGCCAGCTTTTTTAGCATTATCACCGATGGTTTGGCTTGAGTTTGAGATCGCTTCAACGATTAAATTTATAGTCGCATTTATCTCACTTAGGCTATTTTGCGTGCGTTCAGCTAGCTGCCTAACCTCATCAGCCACGACTGCAAAGCCACGTCCGTGCTCACCTGCGCGCGCTGCTTCTATGGCAGCATTTAGGGCAAGCAAATTTGTCTGATCAGCGATGTCGTCGATGATATTTAAGACATCTTTTACATTTTTAGCTTGATCAGCTAGGCTTTTCATCGAGCTAGCGAGTGAAATTTCGCTATTTGCAGCCTCATCTACATTTTTACTAAGCCCTAAAACATCGTTTGAGACCTCATTTATATATAGACAGGTTCTTTCAAGATTTTCTTTGCTCTTCTTAGCCTCTTCAAATGAGCTCTTTATCTCTTCTGACATGGTTTTTGCCATATTTGTCGTATCTGTGACGATTAGAGAAGATTTGTTGGTTAAATTTGTGGTTTGAGCTGAGGTTGAAGAGAGCTGCTCGGCGATAGATGAGTTCTCATGCGCTAGGCCTTTAACACTTTCTATAACAGATCTTAGCTCGCTTGTTAGGTCGTTTATCGAGCTTTTGATGTTTGAAATTTCATCTTTGCCGCTAACTTCTAGCTTTTTAGTAAGATCACCTCTGCCACTTTTTATCTCATCTGACATCTCGGTTAAATTTGCAACGATATTTTTTATAGGTTTGATGATCGCCCTACTTAAGATAAATAGCACGACAGCTATCAAAACAACCGTGATCAAGGCGCAAGCGATGATAAATGTTTTTGTATTTTGGCTATTTTGTTCGTTTAAAACAGCCTTTGTCTTTTCTATCTCATCGGCCAAGTCATCGACATATACGCCACTTCCTAGCATCCACTTATATGGCTCAAAATTTGCAGCATAGCCAAGCTTCTCCACTGGCTCCTCGCCCTCTTTTTTCGCCCAGCCAAATGTGACAAAGCCGCCGCCTTGTTTGGCCTTTTCTATGAGCTCTTTTATAAGAAGTAGCCCTTTTGGATCTTTTAGTCCGATTAAATTTTTACCCACAAGCGATGGCTTTTCAGGG
>JAHADO010000227.1 GCA_018375265.1 Campylobacter concisus
CGCTAAAAGGGGCGAAAATTCTCATCTATCCAACGGCTATTGGCTGGTTTGAGGGCGATAGTGAGGATGAAAAATCAAGACAGCTTGAAGCGTGGGTGGCAGTGCAAAGAGGCCACAGCGTGGCAAATGGTCTGCCGGTTGTTGCAGTAAATCGTGTGGGCTTTGAAAAAGATGATAGCGGCGTGATGGATGGGATCAAGTTTTGGGGAAATAGCTTTGCTTACGGGCCACAAGGCGAGCAGCTTTTCCGTGCAGATAGCCATAGCGAGCTATGCAAGATCGTTGAGATAGACATGAAAAGAAGCGAAGAAGTGCGTAGAATTTGGCCATTTTTACGTGACCGCAGGATCGATGCCTACGCAAATATCACAAAGAGATTTATCGACTAAATTTAGAGCTAGAATTTCTAGCTCTTTTAAAATGCAAATTTCTTATCCACTATGCGAACTATCCTGCCGCCAAGCCTTTTTGCCTGCTCTTCGTTGTGCGTGATGATGATGATCGTATATCTTTGCGACAAGCTTTTTAAAAGCTCATCTACGATCAAGACATTTTTCATATCAAGCGACGAGCAAGGCTCATCAAGCATGAGCACTTCTGGCTTTGTGGTTAGCATCCTTGCGATGCAAAGTCTTTGCTTTTCACCGCCTGGGAGTTTGCTAGCTGGCATATCAAGGCCATTTATCTCATCTAGTAAATTTACGCTTTTTAGCAGCTCCTCTACCCTTTTTTGCTTATCTTTTATGCTGCCCTCGTAAAATTCCATCGCATAGGTTAAATTTCTTTCTACGCTAAAGGGAAAGAGCGTGGCGTCTTGAAAGAGTATGGCTAGCTTTCGTCTTAGCCAAATTTCGTCCTTATCTTTGATATTTTCACCTTTAAATAAAATTTCTCCGCTATATCTGCCGCCTTTTTGCTTCAAAAAGCCATTTAGCGCTGAAAGAAATGTCGATTTGCCACATCCTGAGCTACCCATTAGGCAGATAATATCGTTTTACGCGACGTCTAAATTTAGTTCTTTTAAAATTTCATTCTCTTGGTAAAAGATACTAAGATCTTTTATGTTTAAAATATCTGGCAATTTTCTCTCCTATATCAAATAAAACTACGGCTGAAAGCAGGTGCAAAATGATCAATATAAAAATGAGCACGAGTGCCGTAGCGTAGGCATTTTGTGTTGCGACTGACTGGCTTAGGAGCATGTGCAGGTGAAAAGGCAGTGCCATGACTGGTGAGAGCAGGCCTTCTGCCTTTGCCATGAAGACGACTCCAGTTAAAAGTAGCGGCGCGGTGGCTCCTATGGCATAGCTGCCAGCGAGTATCAAGATCGATATGATATTTTTTTTAATGGTTGGCAAAACTAGCTTTCTAGCCATGAAATTTTTATCAACGCCAAGCGCGAAGCTATCTCTTAATATCTTTTCATCGATCTGCGAGATCACCTTTTCAACGCTTACTTCAACAAATGGAAAGACCATCAAAGCAAGCGTTATGCTAGCTGTTAGCAGGCTCTTTGGGATATCAAGAGTAACGATAAAAAGCCCACAAACAAAGATACCAAGCAGGACAGAAGGTATAGATGCCATCGTTTGGATGATAAATTTAAGCCCAAGCTTTATCGTGCTAGAAGTGCAGTAAATTTGCCTATAAATGGCGCAACTAACGCCAAGAAGTGCTGAAAATATCATCGAGAGGATCATCAGCAAAAATGAGCCTATGATGGCGTCTCTTATGCCGCCGCTCTCACCTCAATTTAAACCTTGCGGATTTTTGGTTAGAAAGTCTAAATTTATCTGTGAGATGCCATTTGCAAAGATGAAATAAAATATCCAAAATATCACCGCAATGACGATAAAAACGCAAAGATAGGCGTAAAATTTGACTAAAAAATCCTTAAAAGCGTTAATTGTTTTTCTCAAATTTAAAGATAAAAATATTTAGCATAAAGATAAAAACAAGCAGGACAAATCCGCTTGCAATAAGAGCGTGATAGTGCAGGCTGCCAGCCTCGCTCATGCCCATTTCAAGGGCTATTAGCGATGGTATGGTCTGAGCTTTTGAGAGCAGGTGCGGAAAAAGCGGGGTATTGCCTATGACCATCATCACAGCCATCGTCTCGCCAGCTGCCCTTGAAAATGCAAGTATAAAGCCTGAAATGCTAGCTTTTATCGGCTTTCTTAAAATGACCTTACGTATAAAATATCCAGTGCTTACGCCAAGCGCGTCAGAGTTTGTCTTGAAATTTTGCTTTAGCAGACCCACGCTTTGAAGCAAATGCGATTTAAAAAATGGCAGTATTATAACGCTAAGTATGAGACTTGCCGCTAAAACCGACTCTCCAGCGGACATTTTTAGCCTTGACTCTAAAATTTTCACAACCGTGTAAAGCGCGAAAATCCGTACATAATCGAAGGTATGCCAGCTAGAATTCTTATCATCCAGTCTAGCACGTGTCTAAGCCAAGCGCTCGCAATAGTAAGGACGAGCTAGAGATGTAATTGCTTGACCTTATATTGTTAGCTTATAAGCCATTTGTAAGTTTTGGCTTTTAAAGAAGACTATAAATATGATTATATAAAAGAAAGATAAAATATAATAGGAAAAATTATATGGGTCGAACTATTGAAGTTCAACCCACTGGATAATGAATTAATATCTACGTTTAAATTAAAAACAAAAATTATTCTGTTTTGTCTTTAACGTAGGTAGCACCTTTGTTAACTTTGTCTTTTGACCATTCTACAGCATTACCTGTATCCTCTTTTGCACCATGCCAAGTATTGGAACAGCCAACCATAAAAAAGGCAGCGCACAACAGTGTTAGAAAATAACGCATATTTACTCCTTTGTTTTTAAGAGATGGCGCTTGGGCAGAATTTGGCAATCTTTTATGCCTTAAACGGTTTTCAAGATCTTCGTTTTCGGCGGCACGGTCATCTCTTGAAATTATATAGCTAATTATATCTAAAATTTATTAATTTTTTTATCAAAAGTAAGAAAAGAGTATAAAAAATTAGTTTTTATAGAAATTTGCTTAAGGTAGGTATTATAAAATTTTTATCTATTATTGATATCAAGGCCTGCTTAATATTGCCTCGACTGATTAGATTGAGTTCTTTTGAAAAGTTTGGCAAAGGGTCATTTAGTAGTAAATTCAGCTTAGCCTCTTCAAGCTTT
>JAHADO010000228.1 GCA_018375265.1 Campylobacter concisus
TGGCACACTTGCGTTTAAATTTTCATCTTTTGCTTCGCTTTTGAACTCTGTGCTGCCAAAAATTTCTTTGCACTCCATCATAAATGGCGAGCTCATGCGCACGCAAAAGCCATCAAATTCATACGTTTTAGCGTCGTTATATATCTCTTTTATGGGCTCCTTAGCAACGCCGAGCTCGCTCATCAGCCCGTCACTTATCTTTATGAGCTTTGCTGGGGAGTTTATGTAGCCCTTATAGTATCTAGTATTTAGCACGAAGTAGCCATTTTCTGGGTAGCAACGCGCATTGCTAGCTATAAAAATTTCGCTTTGTTTGTAGGTAAGCGTTGATCTCTTATGCTCGCTAAAGTCGCGCGAAAATGTATCTAGCAGCACGTAGTTTGGCGTTAGTTTTTGAGCTATCTCTAGCTCACTAGGCGCCCCAAAAGCAAAATGCACAAATGCAATGCGCTCACCCATCTCGTAAATGCCAGTTACGCCGTGTCCGCGAAACTCCACGTCAGGCATATCAAGAGGATATGATCTAACCACGCTAGCTCCTTAAATTTATGGCGATTATAACCCAAATTTAAAAGCACACTGGGCTAAATTTGATAAAATTTGCCAAATTTAGCAAATTTAAGGAGCGATATGTTTTTAAAATTAGACGAGGTCGCTAGAAAACTAGATCAAATTTTCTTGCCACTAGAGCAAGAGGGCATAACTGGTATGAGACTTTTGCCACAAAAGGACGCTTTGGCGTTTATGCAAGTACAAAAGAGCCTTGGCGTAAATTTCCCAGCCAAATTTACAAAGCTTTTAAGCAAATTTGAGCTTGGAGAGTTTGAAATTTGTAATGTCAGTTTTGGCAGTAAAGGCGACTACGCGAGCGAGCTAGTGCGCCTAAATAGCGTAGATGAGTTTGGTGGCAAATGGTGGCAGGATGAAAATCGCCCAGTAAATTTGATAGTTTTTGCCGTGGGAGATCCGTGGATATTTTTGCTTGATTGCACAAGTGGTGCGGTCTATGCGTGGCTACTTGAAGATGAGGAGCTTTGCAGCAGGTGCGTTGCGAGCGACTTTGAAAAATTTTTCATAGCGCTTGCCAGCACCTATATAGCAAGGCTAAATGATGAAGCCATGCCATCAGCCCAGCAAATACTAAATTTTGTCCAAGCAGACGACACAGCACTTTCTTTTTGGCAAGAGATGGCGCAAATTTAGTAAATTTAGGCTCCACTTAGCCTAAATTCTCTTTTGTAAATTTATCCTAGCAACCAAAGCAAAAACCACTTTTTATAAATTTAGTTTCGATATGTAACACTCATTGCCCAAAATAAAAATATTAAAATATCTTTAAATAAAAATTTTTTCTAGCCGAGCTAATATTTAACTACAAAAAAAAGGAAAAAGGAGCAAAAATGAGCGAGTACATCGAACAAACGATGGAGTGGATAAAGAAGACCAACCCAGGTCAAGGCGTCTTTGTCCAAGCTGCGACTGAGGTTTTAAACAGCCTAGAGCCGCTTATCAAAAGAGAGAGCAAGTACCAAAAACACGCGATCCTAGAGCGCATCGTCATCCCTGAGCGCACGGTGATCTTTCGCGTGACATACACAGGCGACGATGGCAGACCAAAGGTAAATAACGGCTACCGCGTGCAGTTTAACTCAGCCGTTGGTCCATACAAGGGCGGTCTAAGGCTCCACCCAAGCGTCGATCTTGGCGTATTAAAATTTCTTGGATTTGAGCAAATTTTCAAAAACTCGCTCACTGGCGTAAATATCGGCGGCGCAAAAGGCGGCAGCACCTTTGACCCAAAGGGCAAGAGCGAGGGCGAGATAATGCGCTTTTGCCAAGCATTTATGAGCGAGCTATATCGCCACATCGGCAACACCGTGGATGTGCCAGCAGGCGACATCGGCGTGGGCGCTAGAGAGATCGGCTATATGTTTGGCCAGTATAAAAAACTAACTGGCAGATTTGATGGCATCCTAACTGGCAAGGGGCTAAACTGGGGCGGCAGTCTAGCGCGCACAGAGGCTACTGGTTACGGACTAGTATATTTCACTCAAAACATGCTAAAAAAAGCTGGACTTGACTTGGAGGGTAAAAAATGCAGCGTCAGCGGTAGCGGAAATGTCGCTATCTACACAGTCGAAAAGCTCTATCAAGCAGGCGCACTGCCTATCACCGTCTCTGACTCAAATGGATACGTCTATGACGCTGAGGGCATCGATCTAGCGGTGCTTAAAGAGCTAAAAGAAGTAAAACGCGCCCGCCTTATCGAATACACCAAATTTAGACCAAACGCAAAATATGTAAGCGTGAGCGAGTATAAAGAGGGCAGAAACGACGTCTGGGACGTGCCATGCGACGGAGCCTTCCCATGCGCGACACAAAATGAGCTTCACCTAGCTGACATAAAAGTGCTTTACGCAAATGGCTGCCGCTTCGTGGCTGAGGGCGCAAACATGCCAAGCACGCTTGATGCGATAAATTTCATGCTCGCACAAAAAGACTTTCACTTTGCTCCAGCAAAAGCAGCAAACGCTGGTGGCGTGGGCACAAGTGGCCTTGAGATGATGCAAAATGCTGGTATGACTTCGTGGAGCTTTGAAGAGGTCGATCGCAGACTTCATGGCATCATGAACCACATCTTTGAACTAAGTTACGAAACAAGTAAAGAGTTTGGCGATGAGGGCAACTTGGTGCTTGGCTCAAATATCGCTGGCTTTAGAAAAGTGGCTGATGCGATGATAGATCAAGGATATGTGTAGGCCAATTTGGCTCTGTAAATTTACGTCCAAGTTAAATTTGGACGTAAATTAATATGGGGTTGGCTGTGATTTTAACTAAAAGAGAGTTTGGTTTTTGCACGGCAAATTTTACTAACAAACTATCAAATTTACGCAAGCTTGAAGCATTTTATGCGGTGTGTATAGAGTGTTTTTTGACACATTTTTGCTGGCGTGACAGATGTGGATCTGAAGCTTGGTTAAATTTCACTAGAGTGGCGAGCAGACCACATTTTTTAGAGCTTTTAGTATAAATTTTACTAAAAGAGCTGATACGGCGGTAAATGGTGGAGCGGCAAGGTTTGAGCAGTAAAATTGAAAGTTTTTGCTGTGGGTGATCCGTGGATATTTTTGCTTGATTGCACAGAGTTGTGTCGTCTATATGTG
>JAHADO010000229.1 GCA_018375265.1 Campylobacter concisus
ACTTTTTTTAGCAGCCCTTGCGGCTGCAAGCCTTGCAAATGCAAGCGCACTGGACTATGCACTTATCAAAAAAGGTGAGCCAAGTAGCAATACTATGCTCTTAATCGGAGGCATCCAAGGCGACGAGCCAGGCGGCTTTTTGGCGGCTTCTATCGTGGCGACTGACTATAACATCACAAAAGGTTCGCTTTGGGTCGTGCCAAATTTAAATTTCCCAAGCATCATCGAGCGAAGTCGCGGCACAAAGGGCGATATGAATAGAAAATTTGCCCACGTCGAAAAGGATGATCCAGACTACAACTCAGTGATGAAGATAAAAGACGTCATCACCGACAAAAACGTCACTCTTATCTTAAATTTACATGATGGTAGTGGATATTACAGAGATAAATTTATAAGCAAGGACGAAAATCCAGACAAATGGGGCAACACCTGCATCATCGACCAAAGCACGCTACCAGGCTCAAAGTACCCAGAGCTTGAAAGCATCGCATCAAGTGTAAAAGACGTGCTAAATAAGCACCTGCTTGACCCAAAACATCAGTATCACGTCAAAAATACCCACACAGCGATGGGTGATAAAGAGATGCTAAAAAGCCTCACCTACTACGCTATCACGCAAAACAAGTCAGCCTTTGCAAACGAAGCTAGTAAAAATTTAAATGCCGAGCAAAGGACATATTACCACCTAGTAGCGATCGAAGAGTATATGAAAAAGGCTGGTATTAGCTTTACTAGACCCTTTGAACTTGATGTAAAAAGTGTGAAAAAAGCAATCGAAAAAGAGATAAGGCTCGAGCTATTTGACAGCTACGCTCTTAGCCTTAAAAATTTAAAACCAGTGATAAGCTTCGTGCCATTTAAAAAGGGCGAGCTAAGCTACCACTCGCCAAATCCGCTAATCGCCGTCATAAAAGAGAATGATACTTACAAAGTGCAGTATGGCAACCGCTCTGTCACAAGGCTAAAGCCGCAATACTTCGAGTTTGCAAAGCCACTTGATAAAATTTCTCTCTTGAGCGATGGCAAAGAGCAGGAGCTAAAAAGTGGCGATAAATTTAGCGTTAAAAAGAGCTTTAAGATAAAATCTATCAAAAACGTGCGCGTAAATGTCATAGGATATGGCACTAAAAGCGTTGATGAAAGCGAGCAAGATATCGATAAAAACAGCCTAAATAAAAGCTACAGCATAGATAAAGATGGCAAAATTTACCGAGTTGAGTTTTACAAAAGCGAAAATGGCAAAGAGAAATTTGCTGGCATGATACTAGCGGAGTTTAGATGATACTTGGCATCGAAAGCAGCTGCGATGACAGCTCTGTCGCGCTCATAGATGAAGAGACGCTGGAGCAAATTTATTATAAAAAGATCTCGCAAGAAGAGGAGCACGCTATCTTTGGTGGCGTGGTCCCAGAGCTTGCGGCAAGGCTTCACACAAAGGCGCTGCCAGCACTTTTAAATGATATCTTGTTAAATTTAAAAGATATAAAAGCGATCGCCGTGACAAACGAGCCAGGGCTAAGCGTGAGCCTAATAGGTGGTGTGAGCATGGCAAAAGCGCTAAGCATCGCCCTAAATATACCGCTAATAGCCGTAAATCACCTAGTTGGCCACATCTACTCGCTATTTTTAGACCGCGAAGCCACCTTTCCGCTTGGCGTTTTACTAGTTAGTGGCGGACATACTATGATACTTGAGATTGGTGAAAATGACGAAATCACAGAGCTTGCAAGCACAAGCGATGATAGCTTTGGCGAGAGCTTTGATAAAGTGGCAAAGATGCTTGATCTTGGCTATCCAGGGGGTGCCGTCGTGCAACAAAACGCACTTTTATGCGAGGATAAAGAGAGGTTTAAATTTACCGTCCCACTTCTTCACGATAAACGCCTTGAATACAGCTTTTCGGGGCTTAAAAACCAAGTCAGAGTTGAAATTTCAAAGCTTAAAACTATCACACAAAAAGATGTTGCCGACATATGCTACGCCTTTGAAAATACAGCCTGCGAGCACATTTTAAATAAACTTGAAAAGGTTTTCAAGCTAAGAAACTTTAAGCGATTTGGTGTGGTTGGTGGAGCAAGTGCAAATTTAAATTTACGCAAAAGGCTTGAAACTCTTTGTCAAAAAAATGAGTGCGAACATTTGCTTGCACCACTTGCGTTTTGCTCTGATAACGCGCTGATGATAGCAAGGGCTGGACGTGAGAAATACTTAAAAAAAGAGTTTATTTTGCATGATAAGCTAACTATAAGTCCAAGGGTTAGTTTTAAGAAAATTGAAATTTAAAATTAGAGTAAATTTGATGGTGGCTAAAGCTAGCCACCATGCTTAAATTTAAAGCCTTGTTTTCATCTTTTCAAATTCATCTTTTATCACTTGCTCGTGTGGCTCGCTAGTCATTTTATTTATCGCGTCGCCCCAGATACTGACCATGATGATGGCTAGGCTTGAGGTTAAAATGCCTGGTAAAATTTCATAAACATAGGCATTTAGCCCTGATGTTATCCAAAATATCACGGTCGCACCGCCAGCTATCATACCAGCAAGCGCTCCAAGTGCGCTCATACGTTTCCAGTAAAGGCTAAAAAGTAGCACCGGACCAAAGCTCGCGCCAAATCCAGCCCAAGCGTTGCCAACGACGTTTAAAACGTTATCTGTAGAGATAAAGGCAAGCACTGTGGCAATTAGCGCTACGACCACGACTGCATAGCGGCTGATCGCTGTTTGCGTGCTTTGGCTCACCTCTTTTTTATAAAAGGCAAAGATGAAGTCCTTTGTGACCGAGCTTGAAGTGACTAAGAGCTGGCTTGAGATGGTACTCATGATCGCTGAAAGCACGGCTGAGATGATGATACCTATAAAAAATGGTGGGAAAAGTAGCTCGCCAAGCTTTAAAAACACGGTCTCAGGATCGCTTAGTCCGCCTCTTTGGCTAAAATAGACAAGGCCGATAAGTCCGCTCATAATTGCACCTAGTAGACCGATTGTCATCCAGCCGATGCCGATCCTTCTTGCCTTTGCAAGCTCTTTTGAGTCACGTATCGCCATAAATCTAACGATGATATGTGGCTGTCCAAAGTAGCCAAAGCCCCAAGCTAGAAGGCCTAAAATGCCCCAAAAAGTCTGATCTCTAAAAGGATTTAGGTGATTTGCATCA
>JAHADO010000230.1 GCA_018375265.1 Campylobacter concisus
TGACAAATAAAAAAACACTAAGCTTTCGTGCAAATGGTAAGCTTGACGTTAGCGCTATGGCAAAACACCTAGTTAGCGGAGGCGGCCACGTCAATGCAAGCGGCGGGCTCTTTGCAAATTTTAAAGATGGCTTTAGCTATGAGCCGATTAAAGCGCAGATAGTTGATCTAATAACTAAAAAAACACAGGAGGAGATATGAAAGAAGAAGAGGTAAGCGTAGAGGAGCTTAGCTACGAGCTTAGCATGGTGCTTGAAGCGATGTTTTACTATGCTGGAGTGAAAAAAGATAAGCTTGAAGAGGCGGCAAATCTCTATGTAGAGTGCATCGATGATGCGTTAGAAAACTCTGATGCTAGCGGTAGCGACGAAGTCATAGAGATAGTTGAATATATGAAAAAACACCATCCAAAGTTATTTAAATAAGGAGAAAATATGAAGAAAATTTTAGTTTTAGCGGCGGCACTTTTTGCGCTAAATGCAATGGCAAATGAGAATTTAGACAAGGCAAATGAGCTTTATGCGAAGAAAAATTTTAACGAGGCCTATCTTGCGTTTAACAAAGCTTGCGGTGAGGGCGAGAAAAAAGCTTGCACGATGAATGCGATTATGCTATTTAACGGCGATGGCGTGGCAAAAGATAGAGCTCAGGCTGAGAAAATTTTTACAAAAATGTGTGACGAAAATGAGGGCATGGCCTGCGAAAAGCTAGGCGAAATGACAGCTTATGGCCTTATAAAAGGCAAAGACGACAATGAAGCAAAAAGCGAAGAGAAGGCAAAAGCTTTGTTTAAAAAAGCTTGCGACAACGGCTACAAACCAGCTTGCGACTTTGTAACAAAATAGATCAAAAAGGGCTTAAAATGGGCTACAAACATAAAGATTTGATAGGAACTAGAGAGCTTAGCAAGGAAGAAATTTTATATTTTCTAGAGGCGGCGAGAGAGTTTAAGGAGCTAAATTTAAGCCAAGTGAAAAAAAATGACTACCTTCGTGGAAAAACCACGATCAACGCATTTTATGAAAACTCGACAAGAACAAGGACTTCTTTTGAGATCGCAGCAAAGAGGCTTGGAGCTGATACGATAAATTTTAGTTCATCAAGCTCTAGCGTGACAAAGGGCGAGAGCCTAAATGACACGATGAATAACATGGCTGCTATGAGAACTGATATCATCGTGCTTCGCCACCCAAGCTCTGGAGCGGCGAAATTTGCAGCTGATAGGACAGAAGCTAGCGTCGTAAATGCAGGAGACGGTACAAATGAGCACCCAAGCCAAGCTCTGCTTGATCTTTTCACACTAAGAGAGCATGGTAAAATTTTGGATAAAAATTTAAACGTGGCGATCAACGGCGACATCGCTAGAATCCGCGTGGCAAGGTCTGACATCTGGGCGATGAAGAAATTTGGCATAAATTTAAAGCTTTTTGCGCCAAGGATGATGATGCCAAAAGATGCTGAGGTATTTGAGTCTCAAATTTGCAAAAATATGGAGGAGGCTTGCGAGGGTAGCGACGTCATCATCATGCTTCGCATCCAGCTAGAGCGCGGCGGTGCAGACGTGGCATTTCCAAGCTCGAGGGAGTACTCGAAATTTTTTGGACTAAATAAAAATAGGATAAAGCTAGCAAAGCCTGACGCGATCGTGCTTCACCCAGGGCCTATAAATAGGGGTGTGGAGCTAAACTCAGACGTGGCTGATGGCACACACTCAGTGGTACTTAACCAAGTAGAAAACGGCGTTGCGATAAGAATGGCGATACTAAATACGCTTGCAAAAAATAGGGGCTAACGATGAAAATAGCAATAATTAACGGCACTATCGTAAATAGCGACGAGAAATTTAAGGCAAATATCCTAATAGAAAACGGCAAAATAGCCAAAATCGGAAGTGAGAAATTTGAGGCTGATAAAGTCATCGACGCCACAAATAAGCTAGTCATGCCAGGGCTCATCGACATGCACGTGCACTTTCGCGATCCTGGTCAAGAGTATAAAGATGACATCATCTCAGGCTCGCAGGCCGCCGTGGCTGGAGGAGTGACCACCTGCCTTTGCATGGCTAACACAAACCCAGTAAATGACAACGCTTCAATCACAAGGGCAATGATAGAAAAGGCTAAAAACTGCGGACTGATCGATCTTTTGCCAATCGCAGCCATCAGCAAAGGGCTTGGTGGCAATGAGATCGTTGAAATGGGCGATCTTATAGAGGCTGGCGCAGTTGCATTTAGCGATGATGGCTTGCCAGTTACAAGCTCAAGCGTGATGAGAGCGGCACTTGAGTACTCAAGTATGTTTGGTAGCTTTTGTATAAGCCACTCAGAGGACTGCTCGCTTTGCAGGCAGGGCGTCATGCACGAGGGCAAGGTCTCGGCCATACTTGGACTTCGCGGCATGGCGAGAGAGAAAGAGGAGATCGCAGTGAGCCGCGATATGCTGCTTGCAAAGCTCACTAAAGCGCACATTCATATCGCTCACGTAAGCTCGGAGTACTCGCTAAAGATCATCGAAATGGGCAAAAAAGAGGGCATAAACATCACTTGCGAAGCCACACCTCACCACTTTAGCTTTAGCGACGATGAAATTTTGAAAAATGCTTATGATACAAATTTTAAAATGTCACCGCCACTTCGTGAGATAAGCGACGTAAAAGCGGTAAGAGAGGCGCTAAAAAGCGGTCTTATAGACGTTATCGCCACCGATCATGCGCCGCACCACACGGATGAAAAGATAGTGGAATTTGACAAGGCACCATTTGGTATCATCGGACTTCAAACCCTTGTGCCACTTACGCTAAAGCTCGTAAATGAGGGCGTTATAAGCTTGGAGCGCATGGTGGAGCTAACATCTACAAACGCAGCTAAGATGCTAAATTTAAAAGATAAAGGCAGGCTTGCTGAGGGCATGCTAGCTGACATCGCAGTGATAGACCCTGAGATCGAGTACGTTTATGACGAGAAGATAAACCGCTCAAAATCGGTAAATTCTCCACTCTTTGGAAAAAAGCTAAAAGGCGCAGCGACTACTACTATAAAAAGTGGCAAGATCGTTTATGAGTTTGGAAAATAATATAAATTTGCTCGTGCGTGCGAGTGAATTTGTTTAGATGCTTTGAAATATAAAATTTGCTAGAAATT
>JAHADO010000231.1 GCA_018375265.1 Campylobacter concisus
CCTCTTTTGAAGCCTCTTTTATAGCTTCATACTTTTGAGTATCGCTAATGACACTATCTGCGTATCTTACGCTCTTTTGACGTCTTGCCACACTAAAATCATACTCGCCAGTAGCAGGTATATCTATGACACGACCATCTTTAAATTTGGTTTTATAGTTTAGAGTTAAAAGAGCTTTATAAGATGTGATATAGCCATATTCATCATAGATGATTGCCTCGTAATTTAAACTTTTTACCGAAACTATTATCGAAGTATCAGCGCTATCTTTGCTTGATAGTGATTTATGCAGCCTTGCGACCATGCCCTCTTTTACGGCGTCTTTTATCCAGACACTATTTTTTGGCTCTTCTTTGCTGATGATAACATCAACATAAACTCTATCTCCAACCAAATCCTGCGAGATCTTTGAAACTGGTTTATAGCCACATCCGCAGATAAATATAGCAATAAAAAACGCTAAAAAATATCTCAAAATTTATCCTTTAATGACAAAATTTACTAATTTGCCTTTTATATAAATCTCTTTTAAAATTTCTTTTCCTTCAAGCCATTTAGCTACATTTTGCTTAGCTTGTTTTAAAATTTCACTCTCACTTTCGCTTGCTGCTACTTCAAACTCAGCCCTTTTCTTGCCATTTACTGTAACTGCAAGAGCGATGCTATCTTTTACAAAGACCTCTTCTTTTACAGCTATCTTTGTGAAATTTTTTCTGCCAAAAAGCTCTTCGCTAAGCTCATTTGCGATATGCGGCACGATAGGCTCTAGTAAATTTAAGATGATGAAAAAGCCCTCAGCATTTACATCCTCATTATCCTGCGCATTTATAGCGTTTAGTGCCTCCATGCAAGCAGCGATTAAAGTGTTAAAAGCAAACGTATCGCCAAAAACCTCAGTTGATTTTTTAAGCGCTTCATAAATTTTAAGCCTTGCAAATTTCTCATCTTTATTTAAGCTTTCGTGATCTATCTCAGGCAGCTTGTCTATCTTTTTAATAGTTTGCGCCTTCTCCCAAAGCCTATTTAAAAACCTAAATGCACCCTCGACTGCGCTGTCGTTCCACTCAAGCTCTTTTTGAGGAGGAGCAGCAAAAAGGATAAAAAGCCTTGCCGTATCAGCGCCGTATCTATTTATGATATCATCAGGATCTATGACGTTGCCCTTGCTTTTACTCATCTTTTTGCCAACTTTTAAGACCATGCCTTGAGTTAGTAAATTTTCAAACGGCTCATCGTCTCTTAGATAGCCAAGGTCCCTTAAGACCTTTTGGAAAAATCTAGCGTATAAAAGGTGCAAGATCGCATGCTCGATACCGCCGATGTACTGATCTACATTCATCCAATAATTCACGCTCTTTTCATCAAGCGCTTTTTGCTCCCAACTCTTCTCATCGCTTGCAAATCTAGCAAAGTACCAGCTACTCTCTACGAATGTATCCATCGTATCAGTCTCCCTGATCGCGTTTTGGCCGCATTTTGGACACTTTGTAAATTTCCAAGTTGGATGTTTATCAAGTGGGTTGCCCTCGCCTGTGATCTTGACATCTTCTGGTAGCGCGATAGGTAAATTTTCCTCTTTTTCAGGCACTACGCCGCAGCATTTGCAGTGCACGACTGGTATAGGCGCACCCCAGTATCTTTGGCGAGAAATTCCCCAATCTCTTAGTTTGTAGTTTATGATCCTTTTGCCAAGGCCATCTTTTTCAAATTTCTCTATTATAAAGCTTTTGGCATCCTCTGAGCTAAGGCCATTTATAAGCTCAGAATTTATAGCAACTCCGTATTCTGAGTACGCTTTAGAGTCGTCACTCTCGCCCTCAAGCGGCTTTACGACTGGTTTTATAGGTAGATTAAATTTACTTGCAAACTCGAAGTCTCTTTGATCGTGCGCAGGAACAGCCATGATAGCGCCACTGCCATAGTCAGCTAGGATGAAATTTGCAACCCAAACTGGGACCTTTTCATTTGTGAGTGGATGAAGGACGTAAATTCCTAAAAATTCTCCGTCTTTATCGCTTGCTTGACGCTCTCTTGGGCTTTGATTAAGTATTGCTTTTATCTTTGCCTTCTTGCTTTCATCAAATTTATCACTTTCAAGAAGCGCTTTTACGATAGGATGCTCTGGCGCAAGGGCTGTGTAGCTAACACCATAAATCGTGTCAGGTCTTGTCGTAAATACCTCAAAGCCGTCAAATTTACCACCTAAAGTCTCTTTTGAAGCCTCATCAAGGCTAAATTTAAACTCCAAGCCATAGCTTCTGCCGATCCAGTTTTCTTGCATTGTGATGACTTGATTTGGCCATTTACCTTCAAGAAGTTTTAGATCTTCAAGTAGCTCGCTAGCGTATTTTGTGATGTTGAAGTAGTATCCTGGAAGCTCTTTTTGCACAACATCATTACCGCATCTCCAGCATTTTCCGTCTTCAACCTGCTCGTTTGCAAGCACGGTTTGATCGTATTCACACCAGTTTACGATGGCATTTTTTCTATAAACAAGCCCTTTTTCAAACATCTTTATAAAAAAGCTTTGCTCCCACTTTGTGTAAAGTGGGTCAGATGTGGCTAAAATTCTCTTTTTAGAAAATGAAAAGCCAAGGCTTGCAAGCTCCTTTTTCATATAGTCGATGTTTTCGTAAGTCCAAATTTTAGGGTGAATTTTATGTTTTATGGCTGCGTTTTCAGCTGGCATACCAAAGCTATCAAAGCCGATAGGATGAAGCACGTTAAAACCGCTTTTTCTATATGATCTAGCCAGCGCATCACCGATAGAGTAGTTTCTCACATGCCCCATATGTATGCGTCCGCTTGGATATGGAAACATACTTAGGATATATTTTTTTGGCAAGCTTAGATCATCTTTTGGTTCAAATTCTTCATTTTTATCCCAAATTTCTTGCCACTTTTTTTCTATCTTTAAAGGCTCATATTTTATTTTCTCAGCCATTTTTTCTCCTAAAATTCTTCTTGTGATTTGCTTGATTCTATTAGTACCAAGGCTAGTGAAAATATATTTGCAATGACCGCTCCAATAGCTAGTGAATAGCTAAGCGTTGCATTTTCAGAGACTTGCAAAATAACAAAAGCTGGTATAAGGTGCAAATCAGCAACCAGCGAGCTAGCAAAAAGCTCAGCTGAAAG
>JAHADO010000232.1 GCA_018375265.1 Campylobacter concisus
TACTTTATCGCCGCAGTTTCGCTCATCTGCGCCATTTCTAGCTACTTTTTAAAACCAGTTAGCAAGATATAAATTTACAAAAATAGCTTGCTAACAGCGTATAGAACAGCCTTGCTGTCATCTCTGATGTTGCAAACCGATCTCGCCACCTCTTTTTGATGCCTCAAATGCTTCGGCTTTTACCAAGCTCTTTCGTTCAAAATAGTACCAGATGACAATACCTTGAGCACAGACCAGATCCTTTGCACGCCTAACTTTAGCGCAAAGCTACGAGAGACGCAGTCAAATTTTTTGCCCATAGCGCTGATGTGGGTTATAAGCCCATCAAGGCCGCTTAAAAACTCCATGTCTGGTCTCGCATCCACCACCTCACTCTCATTTTGCATAATAAGAAGCAGGTCTCTGCCCAAAAATGCTCTCTTTGGCCTAGCTCCAACGGCACGCGCCATTTGCTCGCTCACAGCGACCTCTTTTAGGCTAAAGCTTGGAAAATCAAGCCAAAATGTCTCATCTTTATAAGCTACATTTAAAATTCCGCTTAACGTTTTGAATTTAAACTCATTTTGCTCTGGCGCAAAAAATCGCTTTAACGCAAATGCCGATGCGAGCGTGGCATGCCCACAAAGGTCTATCTCACTAAGCGGCGTAAACCAGCGAAGGCTGTAAATTTCGCCATTTGGCACTACAAATGCGGTCTCTGAGAGATTATTTTCAGCAGCTATCTTTTGCATAAGCTCCTTTGACAACGGCTCGCTTGTAATGCAAACAGCTGCTGGATTGCCCTTAAAAATTTCACTCGTAAATGCGTCGATACGATAGCAAGTCATCTTTTCTCCTTTTTGCAAAATTTTACTTTTTATGCTTTAAATTTTGTTGAGCAGACCAAATTTGATGTGATCTGAAATTTAGGCAAAACTTGTCAAAGAAAATAAGTTTTTTACTTCACTATAAAGAGGCGACAAGACTTAAATTTTAAAGAAACAAAAAACAAAACATGGTACTTGGCAGCATATTTTGTGATAGATTTAAAAAATTTGCGCAAACTAAACACGTAGAAATTTAAATTTTAGTTACCAAAACATCAAGGCAAAGTATCTTGCAATGATTTTAAATGTTTTACTTCGCAAGCTCGCAACTGCAAGCAGAAACGAAGAAATTTTCAACCGAAGATAGAGCAAATAAATTTAAGCCATTAAGACAAGAATTTTTTATTTATCTGCGAGGAGGCAGTAAAGCAAATTTAAAGATATAAAAGAACCAAAACATGGTGCTTGGGCGGCAGTATTTTGTGATAGATTTAAATGTTGCGCAGTTAAAATTTGCGCAGACTAGACAAATGGTCTGTCGAGCAAAATTTTAGCAAGCTCATTTAAAGATACACAAAAGACAACGCTTATAACTTTCTCATCTTTGCTATCTCATCTCTCAGCGCCGCCGCCTTCTCAAACTCCAGCTGCGCCGCGGCTTCCAGCATCTGTTTTCTCAGCTCTTTGATTATGCTCGCTCGCTCGGCGGCAGGCATTTTTTCCAGATTTGCGCCTTTTCTTAAGATCTCCGTGCCGTCCTCGACGTGCAGGCTCTCTTCGATATTTCTACTTGCAGAGTGCGGCGTTATGCCGTGAGCCTTGTTGTATTCATCTTGAAATTTACGCCTAGCAGTCGTCGTATCGATCGCCTCTTTCATGGACTTAGTTATCTTTTTGGCAAACATTAGCACCTTGCCATTTACGTTTCTAGCCGCGCGCCCCATCGTCTGTATAAGGCTCGTTGTCGAGCGCAAAAAGCCCTCTTTATCAGCGTCCATGATCGCTATCAAGCTCACTTCAGGCAGGTCAAGCCCCTCACGGAGCAAATTTATGCCTATTAGCATGTCAAATTCGCCACTTCTAAGCCCTCTAATGATCTCATTTCGCTCGATCGCGTCGATGTCTGAGTGCATATATTTGACCTTTATGCCAAGCTCGATGTAGTAGCGGCTTAGCTCCTCAGCCATCTTTTTAGTTAGCACCGTAACTAGCACACGCTCACCTCTTGCAATGACCGCCTTTGCCTCGTCAAATAGCGCTTCTACTTGATTGTCACTATCTTTTATCTCGATCAAAGGATCAAGTAGCCCAGTAGGTCGTAAAATTTGCTCATAGACATGCCCCTGACTGATACCAAGCTCATACTCGTTTGGCGTGGCTGAGACAAAGAGAAATTTAGCCTTTTTGCTTATAAACTCGTCAAATTTAAGCGGCCTGTTATCAAGCGCTGATGGCAAGCGAAATCCATACTCCACAAGCACCTCTTTACGGCTCCTATCGCCTGCATACATGCCCCTAAACTGCGGCAAACTCACGTGGCTCTCATCGACGATAACTAGATAGTCCTCGCCACTTATCTCAAAGTAGTCAAACATCGAGTATGGCGTCTCTCCGGGCTTTTGTCCAGTTAGGTGGCGTGCGTAGTTTTCGATGCCTTTGCACATGCCAGTACTTGCCATCATCTCAAGGTCAAACTCCACTCTCTGCTTTAGTCTCTGCGCCTCAACTAGCTTGCCCTGCTCGTTAAATTCTTTCAAACGCACATCAAGCTCCTCTTCGATCTCTTTCATAGCGATCTTTAGCCTATCAGCGCCCACGATAAACTGGCTGGTCGGGTAGAGGATAAATTTTTTCAGGTCGTGTCTTTTTTTGTTTTCCAGCACGTCCAGGCTATACATCGTCTCGATCTCGTCGCCGAAAAACTCGATCCTAAACGCCTCGTCGTTAAAATATGCGGGATATACGTCCACCACGTCGCCGTTTACGCGAAAGTCGCCACGATCGAAATAAACGTCGTTTCGCTTGTATCCCATATCCACTAGCTTTTGCAGTAGCGTGCGCTGGTTGATTTTATCGCCGACGTTTAGGTATGCGACCATGCCTTTATACTCGCTTGGATTACCAAGGCCGTAGTTTGCAGAGACTGAAGCCACACAGACGACGTCATCAAAGCTTAGCAAGCTAGCAGTCGCAGAGAGACGCAGGCGCTCAAGCTCATCATTTACCGAGCTATCCTTTTCTATATATATCTGTGCTAATGATGATTCTACAAAGCTTGATACTGCACCAATTAATGCTATAAGCCACATCCAGAATATTG
>JAHADO010000233.1 GCA_018375265.1 Campylobacter concisus
ATTTTAAAAATATCATAAAGCGTAGTTAAATTTGCTTGGGCTGCTTAAACTATTTAATAAATTTACAAATAAATTTATATAAGTGAAAACTAAAAATAATGCGAGTTATAGAATATAATTTTAGGAATTTGCTAAGTAATGGTTAAAATTTGAATATATAAAAAGGTAAATTGCAAGATGAACTTGCAATTTAATAGGAGAATTTTTAGTTAGGACTTAGTCCATTTGGTGACGAAGATATGATGGGATATCCAGCTGAGAGATATACTCGTCGCTATTATATCCACCGCTTACTCTTCTTTTTAAAACGATATTTTTATTTAGAAGATCGTTTTCAGGCTCTTGGGCTATTTTTTTTTCTTCGCTTTCTTTTTCAGCACCTTTAAAACCTGTTGCGATGATAGTAACTTCGACTTTATTGTCTTCTATGTTTTCATCAGTTGTTGTACCAAAGATCACATCAGCATCATCATCAGATGCCTCTTCGATCATTGACATCGCACTATGAAGATCATCAAGTGAGCAATTTGGATGCATTTTAAAATGAACTAAAACGCCAAGCGCTCCGTTTATGTTCATGTTATCAAGTAGTGGTGATTGGATAGCATTTTTGATAGCTTCCTGAGCTGCACCTTCGCCATAAGCCTCGCCAACGCCCATCAAAGCATGACCTCTGTGACTCATAACTGTTTTTACGTCAGCAAAGTCAAGGTTGATATCGCTAACACCAGAGTCAAGCACGATAGAGCACATACCATTTACCGCTCTTGCAAGCACTTCATCAACCATTTTAAAGCTCTCTTTGATGCCTGATTTTTTATCTATTAAAGTTAAAAGTCTGTCGTTTGGTATGATAACGATAGAGTCGCTCTCTTTTCTAAGCTCGCTTAGACCGATGTCAGCTAGCTTGCTACGTTTTTTACCCTCAAATGAAAAAGGCATAGTTACAACAGCAACTGTTAGCGCACCTATCTCTTTTGCAGCTTGTGCAACAACTGGAGCAGCGCCTGTACCTGTACCACCGCCAAGACCTGAAGCGATAAACACAACGTCAGAAGTCTCAAGAGCACTTTTTATCTCTTCGTAGCTCTCTTGTGCAGCTTCTTTGCCAACCTCTGGTCTCATGCCAGCGCCAAGACCTTTTGTCTTTTTCTCACCAAGTTGTATCTTTGTGTGTGCAGGAGAATTGTCAAGTGCCTTAGCATCTGTGTTTGCTATCATTAGATCGATGTCTAAATTTGGATTCTCTCTTATGATGTGGTTTATCATATTACCACCGCCACCACCTACACCTACTACCTTTATCTTTGCGCTATAAAGGCTCTTATTCTCTTCGATTGTGAAACTGTTGCTCATCGTAAAAATTCTCCTCAAAATAGTTGTGTCATGCTGTGCCAAAATTTCTTTAAAGCACTTGGTTTTTTTTCTTGCTTGCTTATATCAGCGATATTTGCAAGCTCGTTTTTGTTGTTTGTTTGCTCTAAATTTATATCCATATTTACAAGCTCAATGCCCTCTTCAAAATCATCTTTATCCTGTTTTTTTGCTTCAAATTTCTCTTTTTTCTCTTCTTCAAAAATGTTGAAATTTGATTTTGGCTTTGATCTTAATTCGCCCTTATATCTCATCTTTTTTTCTGAGTCTATCTCATAAGGTGTAAATTCTCCAGCGCCATACATACAAAGTCCTATGGCACAAGAATTTGCTGGATCTCTTAAAATCTCATATAAACCATCCATCTCTTTTGGTCTAGCTATCCTAACTGGCATGTTGTCAAATATCGCAGAAGCTAAGTCTTTTAGCCCATCAAGTTTTGTCATGCCGCCAGTTAGTACTATGCCAGCACCGACAAGATCTTTGTATCCGCTATCTTCAAGCATATTTGCAAGTACCATCACAGTCTCTTCTGCTCTAGCCGAGATGACATTTGATATAACATCAAGTGAAACTTCATGAGTTTTTTGCTCATCTCCAAGTCTTGGAAGCTCGATAAGATCGACTGACTTATTTACTAGTTTGCCATATTCTAGTTTTATCTCTTCAGCTTTTGGCAAAGGAGTATGAAGCGCCATTGAAAGATCTATGGTTATATTTGCAGAACCAACGTGTAGATATGAGTTGTATCTTAGTGAATTTCCAGCATGCACTACCATATTACATGTCTCGCCGCCCATATCTATAAGTGCAACACCAAGTTCTTTTTCATCTTTTGTTAGTGTTGCTATAGCTGAAGCGTAACCAGAAAGAACTACGTTATCAACCTGCACACCTGCTAAATTTACAGCTTTTCTAAGGTTGCTAAGTTGTGATTTTTGGATACTTATGATATGAGTTTGCACTTCAAGTCTAGTGCCATTCATGCCGATAGGATCTTCTATAAATTCTTGTCCATCTACTTTAAAGTTATATGGTAAGACATGGAGTTTTTCGTATTCTGGTGAAGTCTCGGCATTGTGATCTGCCATCTGCATGGCACGCTCTATCTCTTTTATGCCTATTTCATGATTTGGTATATTTACTACACCACTACTATTTACGCTTTTAGTATATTTTCCAGATATCGAAACTACTACTCTTTCATAGTGTGTGCCTGCAACTTTTTGTGCTTCTATGAGTGCATTTTTTATAGATCTTGCAGCTAGTTCAATGTTATTTATAGCACCCTTTTTTATACCTTGTGCTTTTTCTGTGCCTATTCCTATTATTTTTATGCCATCATCATTTTGCTCTGCTATAACGGCGCAAATTTGAAATGATCCGACATCTATGCCTAAAATTCTAGTACTCAAAATTTTTACCTTTTGACATATTCTTTAACTTCATAATATTTTAGAAGTTTGTTTGTTAAATCTTTTATCAACTCGTTGTTTTTAAGCATTGCAACATTTTGTTGTGTTATTTGCTTATAGTTGTTATTTATATTGTTAGTAAGCAATCTTTGTTCCAAAATATCGTACACTACGGCTTTGTCATCTAATATAATATAACCTTTTGTGTTGTTAGTGTCAAAAAGTTGAGAAACAAAAGCTCTTGTATCGCTCTCATTTAAGCCTGCAATAGAGCCATTTACCTCTCTACTAACAAAACCAACATCTGTGCCTTTAAAGTTTTGTAGAGTATC
>JAHADO010000234.1 GCA_018375265.1 Campylobacter concisus
TTCCGCCCAGCTGATGGCAACGAAAACGCAGCTAGCTGGCAAGTGGCTCTAAATTTAAACGCTCCAAGCGCATTTGTGCTTAGCCGCCAAGGGCTTGACCCACTTGCAAAAGGTGAATTTGGCGAGGTTAGCAACGGCGCATATCTTTTAAGCTCGGCAAAAGATGCGAAGATAACATTTATAGCAAGCGGCAGCGAGGTCTCACTCTGCGTAAAAGCAGCTGCACTTTTAGCTGAGCAAGGTATCGGTGCAAACATCGTATCAGCGCCTTGTTTTGACCTACTTTGCGAGCAGCCAGCTGAGTATGTGGCTAGAATTTTAGATAAAAACACAACGATCATTGCAGTTGAGGCCGCAACTGGCTATGAGTGGTATAAATTTGCTGACGCAGTTTATGGCATGAATAGCTTTGGCGCCAGCGGCAAGGCAAATGAGCTATTTGACCACTTTGGCTTCACGCCACAAAAACTTGCAAATTTTGCTAGCGAACTTATATAAAATTTAACTTTGGGGAGTAAAATCCCCAGCTGCAATCTAAAATCAAAAAAAGGCATTTTATGGAAATTTCTCACGTTATCGTTTTGGCCTTGGTGCAAGGCATAAGCGAGTTTTTGCCGATATCAAGCTCGGCTCATCTCATCTTGGTGCCAAAGCTACTTGGCTGGCCAGATCAAGGGCTTGCTTTTGACGTGGCAGTGCATGTTGGTACGCTAAGCGCGATACTTTTTTATTTTAAAGATACGATTTTTAAGCTGCTTCGCGACTTTTTTGCCTCGATAGCACAAAGAAAGATGGTGGGCGATAGCTTGCTTGTCTGGTGCGTGGGATTTGCCACTATCCCGGTTGGCATCTTTGGACTTTTGTTCAACAACGTGATCGAAGAGTACGCAAGAAGCGGCGTTGTGATCGCTGTTACTACGATCATCTTTGGCATCGCACTTTACTTTGCTGATCTTCGCTCAACAAACAAAAGCGAATACGAAATGACCATAAAATTTGCTCTTATTATAGGCTTAGCGCAGGCTGTGGCGCTCATCCCTGGCGTCTCAAGATCAGGCATAACGATGACAGCGGCCTTGTTTTTGGGCTTTAGCCATAAAGGCAGTGCAAATTTCTCATTTTTACTTTCGATACCTGTCATCATCCTAGCTGGCGGACTTGAGAGCATCAAGCTTATAAAAGATCCAAATGCGCTTCCTTGGAGCGACATCGCCCTTGGCGTCATCATAAGTGCAGTTAGTGCTTATATCTGCGTGAAGCTATTTATGGGGATCATCTCAAGGATCAGGATGCTTCCTTTTGTCATCTACCGCTTGATCTTGGGTGCGTTTTTGCTATATCTATTTTTATAAATTTAAGTTATAAAAGGCTAGGCTAAGACCTAGCCAAAATGATAAATTTGCCAAAAAGCTTGGCAAATTTACTCCTCTTTTTTATCTTTTTTTATGACGTTTATGAAGTCTTTTGCGGCTTGATAGGCTCTATCGCCAAATTTCTTAGCTTCTGTTTTTATATCCATTTGTTTGATATCTTCAAGCTTGTCGTTCGCCTTTTTCTCAAACTCCGCGATATCTTGTTTGAGGCCTTCAAGTTTATCATTAGCGTCAAAATTTAGCTTTAGCTTTTTGCTCTTGTCATTTAGCTCTTGCTTTAGAGCTTCAAATTTATTATTTGCCTCGCTCATAAGCTTTGCAACGCCGTTTGATTTTAGCTCTTCAAGCCTTGAGCTGATCTGCTCTATCGCTTGATCGCTTATGTGTTTAAATTTTGCTAGATTTGTGTCAAGCTCGCTATTTATCACGCTTTCGATCTCGCTTTTAGCTACGCCGTCAAATTCGTTTTCAAGCTCTTTAAGAAGCGCTATAAACTCTTCATCTACGTTTTTTAAATTTAAAAGCTGTGAGTTTAGCCTTAGCTCGTCTGGAGCAAATTTAGCCTCATCTTTTAGCTTTTCTATAGCTCTTAAAATGCCATCTCTAGTGCCATTTATCGCGCCTTTTATGAGCTCTTTTGCAAATATGTGCCCCTCATTTGCTAAATTCCCCGCTGCACTGATGATATTTTTTGAAATTTCAAACATTCGCTCTTTGCTAAACTCCCCGCCTCTTATCGCAGAATAGGTCATATTTTTAGCTATCGCGCCAGCGGTCTCTTCGACATCTTTTGCGCCTTCAAGTGTTGTTAAAAAGGCGATTTGAGCGCTCTCTTTTAAGATGCCAAGCATCCTTGTTTCTCTGATAATGGCGTTGTTTAAAAGCTCTAAAATTTCCTCTTTTTCGCCAAAATTTCTATCTTTTACGACCTCTTCAGCCGCTTCAAATGAAATTTTTAGCCTATTTTTTATCTCTTCACGCTTTGCCTCGATGGCTCTATTTATCTCATCTCTTTTATCAAATAGCTCATAAAGCTCCTTCTCTTCGCCGCTAACTAGAGCTTGATTTATCCCCTCCATAGCGCTTTTTAGATTTTTGGCACTTATGAGGCTCTCTTTATCCATCTTGTCGTAAAGCTCGTTCATCTTTTGCTTCAAAAGATCAGGCAGTGTGTTTTCGTCTTTGTCTGAGACGTCCTTAAAAAAGTCGTTGCAAAGAGCCTTTATGCTAGTTAGTAGCCCCTCGCTATCTTTATAATCACGTAAATTTTTCTCAAGTTTATCCATATTTTTGCCTTATAAAACGTATTTTGTTTCGTGTTTTAGCGCTGAAAAAATCTCTAGCCTCTCTTCTTCGCTTAAAACTAGCACAGCTAGATCGTAGCTAGCGTATTTTTTATCTTTGCTAAATTTTGAAAAAACTAGCTTAAATTCTCTATCTTTTACTATCTCTTTTACCTTCTCTTCGGCATTTACGCCAGCGTCAAATATCACTTTATACTCCCAGTGTGTTGGGTAGTCGATTTTTGCCTTTTTGTTATTTAGATCGCATATATTCGCCACTTTTGCCTCCTGTTTTGCTCTCTAGTACGATGCTTCCGATCTCCATACCTTTATCTATGGCTTTTACCATATCATAAATAGTAAGAAGTCCCACGCTTACGCCTGTTAGCGCCTCCATCTCGACGCCTGTTTTGCCCTCTATCTTTACGCTTACAAAAAGCTT
>JAHADO010000235.1 GCA_018375265.1 Campylobacter concisus
AATGGCACAAATGTTCCGCCAAATTTAACGTAGCTTTGATCTGTTTTAAGCCACGCTATGACCACATCAACAGCGCCGCACGCCTTTAAGCCAGCGACAAAGACGCCAGCTGCGATGATGATACCGATAACATCAGCGTAAGCATGACCCATGCCGTTAAAGAACTCTTTTGTGATCTTTTGTGGGTTTGTAAGCGTAGCAAAGATAGCTATGATAGCGCCAAGTATCATCGCTTCAGCAACGCCCATCTTTGTCCATGCCAAAAAGCTGTAGTCTTTTGCAAGGCTAGTTCCGCCAATAATCAAGATGACAAGTGGGACAAGTGGCATAAGAGCGTAGATCAAATTTACTTTAAACGCTGACTTCTCTTCGCTAGCAGCGCCATTTTCAAGAGTGAAATTTGTACCTTTTTGATAGTCTTTAAATAATATTGCGACGATAGTTAGCATGACAACTACGATAGCAAGAGCTGTAAATGCGCTAGGAATTTGCACTTTTATGATGTCTTGAACTGTGTAGCCCTCAACTGTCTTTTTAACAAGGTCAGCCACATATATGTTGTGCGCAGAGCCTGGGCTTAGGACTGAGCCAAATGTGCCTGCAAAAACAGCCGCACCAGCCATAGCAGGGCGAACGCCTGAAGCCATAAGAAGTGGTATAAGCGTCGCGCCAACAGCAGCAGAGCAGCCAGCAGCTGAAGGGATGGCGATATTTATAAAGTAAGTTAGCACGGTTGTTACAGGGATCAAGATAAATCCCACGTTTTTAAGCGGCTTTGTAAGAAGCGCAACAAGGTGCTTATCGCACATTGTGTATTTCATAACGAAAGCAAAACCCATACTCGCACAAATAGCCTTTATAAGCCCTGCTTTAGTCATATAGTCAGTAAAAGCACTTAGTGCCCCCATCGGTTTTAGTGCGATTATACAAAGCACCAAACCAACACCTATTAGCACCGTTCTTGTCTCTTTTTTTAAGACTAGAAGTGCTACAACTGCAACGATGCCAAGAATGGCAGCAATTAGCTTAAATGATTCCATACCTCTCTCCTTGTTTAGATTTTAAATTTAGTTCCAACTTCTATTTTTTCTATCTCTTTTTGATACTCAAATTTTAAAATTTCGCTATGTCCTATGACCTCAGCCTCGTTGTCCGCTATAAGCAAAGCTGTGCCCTCAGGCAACGCGTAGATAGTATCTTTTGGATTTGCTATTAAAAACTCCTCTAGCCTCTCCTCCCTGCTCTCGCCGTTATGACCTGCTAGTTTGCCACTTATGAAGTGCGGATTGATCTGATATGGGAAGATATTTAAGCTATCAAATGACTTTGGCATGATGATAGGCATATCATTTGTCGTCATCATCGTCTTGCCAGCGATGTTTGCGCCAGCTGACCAGCCAAAGTATTTTGTGCCATTTGCCACAGCTTCTTTTATAGGCTCAATTAAATTTAGCTTATAAAGCGTGTAAAGCAGCATAAAGGTATTGCCTCCGCCAACCGCGATACTGTTAGCGTTTTTGATAGCTGAAATTTTATCTTCGTAGTGGTGGATCGATTTTATATTTTTATTTTTTAGACGGTCGATCACCTTTTGCTCGTATTCGTCATTTGTTCGTCTAACTCCAGCATAAGGGATAAATAAAATTTCCTCCTTGCCATTCTCGCCCAAGAAGTCCTTAACCCAGTTTTTGCAGTGTCTCAAGTAGCCAGTATCTTGGTAGCTTGAAGCGCTGATTAGTAAAGCATTTTTCATTTTTTAGCTCCGTTTAGTTTATAAGCAGCCCTTAGATAGATATCAACCCCAGCGACCAAGCACTCCTCGTCAAAGTCAAATTTGCTGTTGTGATGGCCTGCTTTTAAATTTGTACCGATCATCATATATCCGCTCTTTGCGCCCCTATCTTGCAAAGCTCTCATAAAGTGAGCGAAGTCCTCGCAAGCGCCAAAGTCAAGCTCTTTAACGATCTTATCGTCATCTATAAATGGGCTCTCTTTTGCTGCTTCATAGAAAATTTCAGTCACCTCTTTGTCGCTATTTGCCCCGCTTGTGCCACCAGTCATCACGACCTTGCTCTGGACATCATAAATTTCACTCACGCCTTTTACGATATCCATACATTTTTTATACATAAATTCATTTAAATTTGTATACTCGCCCCTTGTTTCGCAAGCTAGATAGCCGTTTGGTGCTATGACATTTCTGCCCTCGCCTGCTCTTAAAACGCCTACATTTATCCTAGTCACGCCCTTTGCGTGCCTTGTGATGCCATGCATATTTAGAGCCATTTGAGCAGCGGCTAAAAGGGCGTTTGCTCCCTCTTGCGGCGCTCCTGCTGCGTGGGCTGAGCGACCAGTGATATGCACGTCAAATTTAGAAGTTGCAAGCAGTTTATTTGTGCCACAAACTATGCCTCCATTTGTTTCTGCTTGAAAGCCGATGTGTCCGCCAAGTAGGTACTCAACCCCATCAAGCACCCCAGCAGCCTCCATCGCCACAGCGCCTCTTGTGCCCTCTTCTGCTGTTTGAAATATAAATTTAAATTTGCCATTAAAATCATCTAAATTTTTAGCGATCAGCTTTGCAAGTGCTAGACCCATCGCCATGTGTCCATCGTGCCCACAAGCGTGCGTGATACCAGCGATGTCTGAGCCAAAGCCCTCTTTGCAAGGTCTATGAGCAGCCTCTGCGCTCTCTGTCACATCAACGCTATCGATGTCAAATCTAAAAGCGCTAAATTTACCAGGTCTTTTTGTGTCGATGAAGGCTGTTAGCCCAGTTAGGCCATCTTTCATGCATTCAAGATATTTTGCCTCGTCAGGATTTAAAAGACTTTTTGCTCGCTCGATAGCCTTTTGGCACTGCTCTTTGCTGCCAACGCCAAGCCTTGCATCGCTTTTTACGACCTCTTCGCCAAGCTTCACCTCATAGCCTAGCTCGCTAAGTCTTTTTGCCAAAACCGCAGTTGTAAAAAAGGTAAACCAGCCAGTTTCTGGGTGCGAGTGAAAATATCTGCGATCTTTGATCATATCCTCTTTTAAAGATAGTGCTAATTTTGCTATTTTATCCATGACTACTCCTCGTTTGAAAGTCTTAT
>JAHADO010000236.1 GCA_018375265.1 Campylobacter concisus
AAAATGATATTTTGCAAAAGCCTTGAGTCTTGGGTATTTAAAAAGATCTGGCTCTTAGCGCCATCTCTTACTACAGTAAAATCAACCTCGCTATTTCTTAAAGTCTGCATCAAGCAGAACATAGAGTAGATGTCGTTTTTATCTATCAAAAGTTCGTATGCTGTGATCTTTGGCTTTTCTATCTTAGGTCGGTTGTATTCTATAAAAATTTCATTTACGGGCAATACGTAATCTTTTTTCTTAATAGTTGCCAGCTCGTTGATCCAGTTTTCACTGCCGGCTGTATTTTTGGTTATATTTTGCTCACTTGTAATATTTTTTTCAGTAGTTTGGCTGAAATTTACGCTTGCAAATTTAACAAGATAAACTCCAACCAAACCTAATATCACAAAAAGCAGAACAACTACTGATAAAAGCGTGCGTCTGCCCATTTATACTAGCGTAATTGTTCTTTTATGATGTCGCCAAGTGTTACTTTGTCGTCGTTGTCGTTGATCTCATTTAACACTTCACGCTCTTTTTGTTTTGCTAAACGGCGTATGCTTAGGCGAATTCTATTTTTCTTCTCATCAATAAATGCGATAGCAGCTTCGATCTCATCGCCGATCTTTAACGTGCTAGCATCTACGCTGCCTAGATCTTCTTTGCGAATTAACGCATCAACATTATCGCCAAGCTCGACAAATACGCCGAAGTCTTTAATGTCACGGATCGTTCCTTTTACGATGTCGCCTACACTAAATTTATTAGCAAATGCCTGAACTGGGCTTTGTTTTAGATCTTTTAGGCTTAGAGAAATTTTTTGCTCAGCGCTGTCGATCTTGATGATCTTTACTTCTAGCTCATCGCCAGCCTTAAACATATCTTTGCACTTATCATTTCTATCCCAAGATGCATCTTCGTTGTGTAGCAAGCCCTCAACGCAGCCTACTCTAACAAATGCACCAAAATTTGTGATAGTTGTCACAACGCCTTTTACTACGTCGCCCTCTTTAAATTTAGCTTTAAATTCATCAAATGGCTTTGGAAGTAAATTTTTAAGGCTCACTCTTAATCGGTGTCCTTTTGCGTCTATTTCGATAACCTCAACATCGATCTCTTGACCTTCGCTGATGTGATCTTTTGGATTTTTGATATTTTTATCCCATGAAATTTCAGATATGTGTAAAAATCCTTCAATATCATTTCCAAGATCAACAAATGCGCCATAAGGCTCGATATTGCTAACTGTTACTTTGATAGTATCGCCAACTTCTAGACCATCATTTATGATCTCTTCCCAAGGATCTGGAGTAGCAGCCTTGATAGATAGAGATAGGTGGCGTTTTTCGTTGTCATAGCTGATAACTTTAACTAAAACTTTATCGCCTTCTTTGTATAAAGAGCTAGGATTTACTGGGCCTTTGTAGCTTATCTCGCTGTAATGCACAAGTCCGTCTACGCCGCCAACATCAACAAACATACCATAAGTTGTGATCTTCTTAACTGTGCCCTCTATAACGCTATCGTTTTCTACTATGTTTGATAGAGCTTCTTTGCGTTTTTTGCGGTCGTCATCTAAAATTTTCTTTCTTGAGACAACGATACTGTTCTCTTCTTTATCAACTTTTATAACTCTTACTTTGTATGATTTTCCAACTACACCCTCAGCGTTTTTAAATCCGCTGTGCGTTCTTGGTAAGAAAAATTCTACGCCATTTGCGTCTTGAGTGATAAAACCACCTTTATTTTTTCCAACTACTTTTACGTCGATTTCGCCAGAATTTTCAGGATCGTAAGCTTCGATGAAAGCTTTAACTTTCTCTTTTCTAAGTGCTTTTTTGTGCGACACTATAGGTCTTCCATTTCTTGATCCAGTTATTACAACTTTGATCGTATCGCCAACTTTATGCGTCAGGTTGCCGTTTGCATCAGTGATCTCAGAAACATTTAAAATACCTTCTGACTTCTTGCCAACGTCGATTAAAACCTCATCGCCATTGATACTGACGATCTTTGCGTCACTATCTTCTTCAGTCTTTTTAAAAGACTCCTCTAACATCGCAGCAAAATCGATATCTTCGATATCTTCGTCTTTTGCTTTTCCTAATTGAACACTTTTGTTCACAGCCATCTTGATCCTTTAAATTTTATTATGCCAGTAGAGGCAAATTGGCTTATTATAGTTAATTGTGGCTTTAGCTAGGATAAATTTTATACTTTTTTGATTCTGTCAACTACTTTTTGTATGATCCAGTCAGGTGTGCTAGCGCCCGCACTTATGCCGCACAAATTTTTGCCGTCAAACCATGATCTTTCAAGCTCTTCTTCGCTTTCAATGAGATAGCTATCTTCGCAGAAATTTTTAGATATTAGGTAGAGTTGTTTTGTGTTTGAGCTGTTTTTACCGCCGATTATTATCATCACGTCAGCTCTTTTTGCTAAATTTTTAGCAGCCTCTTGGTTTTCAAATGTCGCGTTGCAGATCGTGTTAAAAACACGTAGCTCTTTTACATGAAGCATGAGATAGTTTGCGATCTGCATAAATTTCTCAACTTTTCTAGTAGTTTGGCTAACGAGCGCGACCTTTTGCTTAAATTTAATGCCCTCTAGCTCACTCTCTTCAAGCACGACATAGACGTTGCCTTTAGCATACGACTTCACCCCTTTTACCTCTGGGTGATGCACGTCACCAAAGATCACCACATCATAGCCCTCTTCGCTCATTTTTTCGCAAATTTGCTGTGGCTTTGTCACAAACGGGCAGGTTGCGTCGATCACTTTTATATCAGTCTTTTTTAGCTCTGCAAGGTCGTTTTTAGTGATGCCATGAGTGCGGATGATCGCCTTTTTCTCATCTTTTAGCTCATCTATGCCCTCAAGCGTCTTTACATTGTAGTTTTTCTCAAGCCTATTTATCTCTTCGTTGTTATGGATGAGCGGACCGATAGTTGCGGCATCTCCAGCGTTTTCAGCTATCTTTATCGCCCTTTTTACGCCAAAGCAAAATCCATAACTACTAGCAAGCTCGATCTTCAACTCTAGCTCCCATTTTCTTTAAAATTTCAGCAAAATTTGGAAACGAAGTGGCGATAAATTCGCTCTTTTCTAT
>JAHADO010000237.1 GCA_018375265.1 Campylobacter concisus
GGCTCTTTAGCACGAAATTTGCAAGCTCCAGCCCCTTTGAGCGGTGAGAAATTTTAAGCTTTGTCTCGTTATCTAGCTCGCCAAGCGTCTTTGTAAAGCCATCTGGGATAAAGAGTGCGTCGTAGCCAAAGCCGTTTGTGCCGCGCTCCTCATCTATCGCTTCGCCATACATAAAGCCATGGGCCGTGTAGTCGCCAAATTTTGAGCTAATAGCGATACAGGCGGTGTAGTGAGCTAGTGAGCTCTTTAAATTTAACGCCTTTAGCTTGCTAATTAGCTTTGCTCTGTTGCTTGCGTCATTTGCATTTTTGCCGCACACTTTGCCATTTTCATCAAGGTCAAAGTAGCGCGCTGAGTAGATCCCTGGCTCACCACCAAGTGCATCCACGCTGATGCCGCTATCATCGCTAAGCGAGATAAACTCGCTATCAAGCCCTTGCTCTTTAAGCTTTGTAAAGACGGCTCTTGACTTTATGAGTGCATTTGCTTGAAAAGTGCTGCCATCTTCAACGATCTCAAATGGCTTTACAACCTCGCTTAAAGCGTAAATTTCATAGCCTTTTAAAAACTCTTTTATCTCTTTTACTTTGTCTAAATTTGATGTCGCAAGCACGATTTTCATCGCAGAACTCCTTGATTTTTGGGCGTATTTTACAAAAAAGTAGATTAAAATTTTTAAATTTAAATTAGTGTTAAAATGATAAACTTAGTCCTTTTAAAAATAAGGGAAAATTTATGTTAAAAAGCGTTTTGCCACTATCTTTTATCGTAGCTAGCAGATTTTTTGGGCTTTTCATAGTCCTACCGGTGCTTAGCCTCTATGCGCTAAATTTAAGCGGTGCAAATGAGTTTTTAGTCGGGCTAATAGTAGGCGTCTATGCGATCTCACAGATGATATTTCAAGTGCCCTTTGGCGCTCTCTCAGACAAGATCGGCCGCAAAAAAGCCCTAACCATCGGTCTTTTGATCTTTGTGGCTGGCTCTATCGTCTGCGCGCTGGCAAGTGAAATTTACACGATGCTTTTTGGTAGGTTTTTACAAGGCGTGGGAGCTGTGGGAGCGGTGGCAACAGCGATGATAAGCGACTTTGTAGCTGAAGAAAACCGCTCAAAAGCCATGGCGATAATGGGCGCTTTTATAGGGCTTAGCTTCACGCTTTCGATGGTGCTTGGACCGCTTCTTGCCAAGGACTACGGGCTTTCAAGCCTCTTTTATCTAAGTGCCGCACTTAGCTTGCTTTGCGTCGTGCTACTCTACACCGTCGTGCCAAAAGAGATAAAAGTGAGCGCAAAGGCTGAAAAGGTGCCATTTGGCAAGCTATTTTTACAAAAAGACTACATGATCATAAATTTTACCTCTTTCATGCAAAAGATGCTCACAAGCATCGCATTTTTGGTGATCCCGATCGTTTTAGTAAAAGAGTATGGCTATGAGAGCAGCGAGCTTTACAAGGTCTATACGCTTGGTGCCGTGCTTGGCTTTTTAGCTATGGGGCTAGCTGGCGCCTTGGGCGATGGCAAGGGGCTTAGCAAGGTCATCTTGATAGCTGGCACATTGCTTTTTGCCCTAACCTACGTCATTTTTGCCCTTAGCTTTACGAAATTTATATTTGTGGTTGGCATCGCGATATTTTTTATAGGTTTTAACCTTCATGAGCCAATCATGCAATCAACCGCGACGAAATTTGTAAAATCCTCACAAAAAGGCACCGCTCTTGGCATCTTTAACTCATTTGGCTACTTTGGAAGCTTCGTTGGGGGCGCGTTTGGCGGATACATCATGCACGCTTTTGGTTTTAAAGTGCTTGCAATCATCTGTGTGGTGCTTTGCGTGATCTGGCTTGTTTTGCTATTTAGCCTAAGTGATCCAAGAATCTTTAAAAATATCTACCTAAGCCCAGAAGCAAGCTTAAATTTAGAGCTACTAAATAGCCAAAAAGGTGTGGTGGATTATTACAAAAATGAGAAAAATCAAGTGATCAAATTTGACTCTCGCCTAACAAGCGAGGCGGCCTTAAAAGAGAGCTTGAAGTTTTGATCTACGACGTCATCATCGTTGGTGCTGGCGCTAGCGGGCTCTTTTTAGGGGCAAATTTAAAGGGCAAAAAGGTTGCCATTTTAGAGAAAAACGGCAGCGCTGGCAAAAAGATCTTAGCAAGCGGTGGCGGCAGATGCAACATAACAAACCGCTTTGTTAGCGCCAAAAACTACCTTGGCGAGCAAAAATTTATAGAGCAAATTTTAAAGGCACTAAGCCCTGATCAGGTTTTGAAATTTTTTAGTGAGCTTAAATTTAGCGAGCAAAAGCAAAATCAATTTTTCTGTGATAGCGGTGCAAAGAGCGTTTTGAGCCTGCTTTTAAAAAGGCAAAATGCAGAGATTTTTTATAGCAAAGAGGTTGTCGGCGCTAAAAAAGAGATGAAATTTTTGAAATTTTGACAAAAGATGAGAAATTTAGAGCCAAAAATTTAGTCATCGCAAGTGGCGGACTGAGCTACAAAGCCCTTGGCGCAAGCGATATTGGCTACAAGATAGCTAGCGAATTTGGACTTGAGCTATCAATGCCTGCGCCTGCTCTTGTTGGCTTTAGCGTGCAAAAAGATGAGTTTTGGTTTAAAGAGCTTAGCGGTGTTAGTCTAAGCGCAGATGTAGTGATAAATACCAAAATCGAGAGCTATAAATTTAGCGGAGATGTTCTTTTTACGCATAGAGGCATAAGCGGCCCAGCGATACTAAACGCCTCACTCTTTTGGCAAAAGGGTCGAATTTGCATAAATTTTTTGCCTAAATTTAGTGAGAAAAATTTAGTAAATGGTAAAAAACAGCTTAGCTCAGTTTTGCCTTTGCCAAAGAGATTTGTGCTGGAGTTTTTAAGAAATTTTGGTTTAAAAGATAGAGCTTATTATGAATTTAGTGATGATGAAAAAAATATCATAAAAAGACTTTTTGCATATCATTTTGCTCCAGCTGGGACATTTGGCTTTGAAAGGGCTGAAGTTACAAAAGGTGGCGTAAAAACTATATTTTTAGATGAAAATTTAGAGAGCAAAAGCGTAAAAGGACTTTATTCTATAGG
>JAHADO010000238.1 GCA_018375265.1 Campylobacter concisus
GTAAAGACAGAAACCCTGCTTGGAAGCCTATAAATGATAAATTTGCAAACGATATCTTAGAAGAGCTTAAAATTTATAAGCCAGAAGCAAGGATAACAGCCGTGCATGCTGGACTTGAGTGCGGAGTGCTTTTGGAGAAAAAAGCGGGTCTTAGTGCATGCTCTATTGGACCAAACATCTACTCACCTCACTCTACAAGGGAGCACTGCGAAGTTGCCTCTGCGCTTTTTATAGAAAAAGTCGTTCGCGGTATCGTTAAAAAATATAACTCTTAAAAAAGCTAAAATTTGCTAGAAATTTCTAGCAAATTTTATCTATATCACCTTATCCTTGCTTTTACAAAGATCGTTTAGTATGCACTCAAAACAAAGCGGTTTTTTAGCCTTGCAGGTGTAGCGCCCAAAAAGAACCATACCTTGATGAAGCTTGCCAAGATCAGTTTTAAAGGCACGGCTTAGATCATCTTCGGTCGCTTCTGGCGTCTTTGCGCTACTTAAACCAAGTCTATGTGATACTCTAAAAACATGCGTATCAACAGCCATTACATTTGCGTTTGTAGCCTCTAAAAGCACGACGTGAGCGGTCTTTTGCCCAACTCCAGCAAGGGCTTTTAGCTTCTCTTCATCAAGCGGAATTTCTCCGTTATAGAGCTCAACCACGCTGTTTGCCATCTTGATCAAATTTACGGCTTTGTTGTTAAAAAAGCTGCACGAGTTTATCATCAGTTTTAGACTGGCTAAATTTGCGCTAGCTAGCTCAAAAACATCTTTATACGCCTCAAATAGGGCAGGCGTGATCAAATTTACCCTTTTGGCGGTGCACTGAGCCGAGAGCATGACGCAGACAAGCAACTCGTATAAATTTCTAAATTTAAGCTCGCTTTTTGCGTCCTTAAACTCGTCTAAAAGGCGTGTTTTTATCTCTAAAATATCTTTTTTTGTTCTCATTTGGTTATTTTACCTAAAATTACAAGTTAAACGAAAAGTTACCGCATTATTTGATATAATCTTGCCCATAAAATCAATTTTTTAAAGGATTTATATGAAAAAAATTTTGTTTCCAGCAGTTTTAAGTTTAGCTGCAGCTGTCACTCTAAACGCAGCAGTAGTTGCAACAGTTGATGGCGATGCTATAAATGATAGCGATATCTCAGCACTTTTATCAGCAGCTATGCCAGGATTTGACGCTAGCAAGCTTCAACCAAATGAGAAAAAACGTATAATCGACGATCTAATCAACAGAAAACTTCTTTTAAAAGATGCAAAAGCGACAGGCATTGAAAAAGATGTTGATTACATCAAGGCTGTAAAAGCTGCACAAGAGGGCATCGCAGTTGAGCTTTATATGAGAAAACTATTTGACGGTATAAAAGTAAGTGATAGCGATTTAAGAGATTTTTATAACAAAAACAAAGCTAGCATGAACCAACCAGCTCAAGCAAGAGCAAGACATATCTTAGTTGAAGATGAAAAAACAGCAAATGACATCATCGCTCAACTTAAAAATTTAAAAGGCGAGGGGCTAACTAAGAAATTTGCAGAGCTAGCAAGCCAAAAATCAATCGACAAAGGCTCAGCAGCACACGGTGGCGAGCTTGGCTGGTTTGGTCAAAGCCAAATGGTAAAACCTTTTGCAGACGCAGCATTTTCAATGGCTAATGGCACAGTTTCAACTAAGCCAGTTAAAACTCAGTTTGGCTACCATGTTATCTTAAAAGAAGATGGCAAAGCTGCTGGAACTGTAAGCTTTGAGCAAGCAAAACCAGAGATCGAGCAAGCTGTAAAAATGGAGAAATTCCAAGCTGCTGTTAGACAAAAAAGTGAAGCTCTACGCCAAAAAGCAAAGATAGAATACAAATAAAATTTGGAGGATAAAATGGGCGTTTTAGATATCGTAAAACCTGGTGTTTTAAGCGGAGATGATGTAACAAAACTTTATGCTTATGCCAAAGAGCAAGGTTTTGCAATACCTGCTGTAAATGTCGTAGGCAGCGACTCAGTAAATGCTGTTTTAGAAGCGGCAAAGGTTGCTAACTCGCCTGTTATCGTTCAGTTTAGTAATGGCGGTGCAGGTTTTTACGCTGGTAAAGCCTGCGAAAACGCAGCCGTTCTTGGTGCGATCGCTGGAGCAAAACATGTTCATCTGCTTGCTAAGGCTTATGGCGTGCCAGTCATTTTACACACTGACCACGCCGCTAGAAAGCTTTTGCCTTGGATAGATGAGCTAGTAAAAGCAAGTCATGAGTATAAAAAAACTCACGGCGTGCCACTTTTTAGCTCTCACATGCTTGATCTTAGCGAAGAGAATATCAAGGAAAATTTAAGCACGTGCGAGAAGTATCTAAAAGAGCTTAGCGAGCTTGGTATCAGCCTAGAGATCGAGCTAGGAGTCACTGGTGGCGAAGAAGATGGCGTAGATAACACAAGCGTTGATAACGCACTTCTTTACACTCAGCCAGAGGACGTTGCGCTTGCTTATGAAAGACTAAGCAAGATAAGCGATAAATTTAGCATTGCAGCTAGTTTTGGTAACGTCCATGGTGTCTATAAACCAGGCAATGTCGTGCTAAGACCAGAAATTCTTAAAAACTCACAAGCCTATGTCGCTAAGAAATTTAACACAAAAAGCGACAAGCCAGTAAATTTTGTATTTCACGGCGGAAGTGGCAGCGAGCTAAAAGATATCAAAAATGCTGTAAGTTACGGCGTTATCAAGATGAACATTGATACCGATACTCAGTGGGCATTTTGGGACGGCGTGCGCGAGTATGAGGCCAAAAATAGGGCATACTTGCAAGGTCAGATCGGCAACCCAGAAGGCGAAGATAAGCCAAATAAAAAATACTACGATCCAAGGAAATGGCTAAGAAGTGGCGAGGAGAGCATGGTTAAGCGTCTTCAGATTGCTTTTAGCGACTTAAACTGCCTAAATAGGAACTAATCCTATGCAAAATCAAAATGATTTTAGTGAGCTAAGCGTGCCAAAAGAGCGCCAAGCTCACTCTTTCTTTGTCTTTTTTAAAGTTATCTTTATCCCTTTAGCTATCTATATCTTGGCGATACTAGCCTA
>JAHADO010000239.1 GCA_018375265.1 Campylobacter concisus
AAAATTTCTTTTTTCTCGCCTCTATCTTTTTCGCTTAGAGCTTTTTCATACTCTTTTATAAGAGCTTCTTTTTGCGCAAGCGTCGCGTTTAGCTCGTTATTTTGCTCTTTTAAAGCGGTGTAGTTTGCCTCGAAGCTCTCTTTAAATTTATTATAGCTGGACTTGGCATCTTTAAGTTTGCTATCATCGCCATTTCTAGCATCATTTATCTCATTTTCAAGGTCGATTATCTTTTTCTCGTAGGCCATAGAGCTCTCTATCATATAAGCTTGCGCTTCATTTAGGCGCTTAGTCAAAGCTTTGATATTTTCAAAGTGTTGCGCCTCAAGCTCGCCAAGAGCCTTTTGATTTTTTTCTACTATCTCGTTTTTTTCATTTTCGATATTTCTTTTCATCTCTGAAATTTTGCTTATGAAGTCTAAATTTTTCTCGCTCATATCGACATTATCAGCGGCTAAAATTTCATTTTTTTTGCTTAGCTCGCGCACTTGCTCTTGAAGCTCATTTACATTGTTTGATAAATTTAGATCCTTATCATCGACAAAATTTTGCATGTAGCTCTTTGGCGTGATGTAGCCACCATACTCGTAAAGATCGTCTTTGCTTACATATCTTTGCTTCTCTTCTTCTGGGAGATCATCAAAATTTATAGAGTAAATCGTTTGATTAGTATCTTTTGGCGCTTCGTCCTCTTTTTGAAATTTCAAAAACGAGAGAGAAAAGCCAGCTATCAGACAAACAATAGCTAGTGCGATTTTATTTATCAAGCTTGTGCCTTGCCTTTTAAGATATCTTTGATAACGCTATGAGCGTGATTTAGTCCGACCACGATAGAGCCACCATTTTTTAAAACGATGTCGCCTCCCACATATAGCCCTGGCACGCTACTTTGGTAATTGCTATCAACTATCGGAGTGCCTTTTTCATCAGTTTTTATCTGACATTTTTGTAAAAAATCAACCGGACTTGAGCCACCGATCGCATAGACAACCCTGTCATAGACACGGATCTTGCCATTTTCATAATGCACTCTTACCTTGCCTGATTCATTATCTATCTCGGTTATATCGTGATTTAGCCTTACTTTTATTTTATTATGCTTCTCAAGCTCCCAAAGAGCGCTTAAATTTGTCTCATTTACACGGCTAAATTTATCTTTTCTGTAAGCGATCGTAGTTTTGTTATACTGACAAAGCTCGATAGCGTACTCAACCGCAGAGTTGCCACCGCCCACAACTAGCACTTTTTCGCCGTTTGTGCAGTTATCAAGGTTAAAATTTACAACTGAATTTAGTGATGGCGGGATCTTATAGTCAGGTTTGTTTGGTCGTCCCATTTTGCCGATAGAGACCATCACGTTTTTGGCTTCATAGACAGCTTTAGAGGTAGTTACTTTAAAAATTTCTCCCTCTTTTTTTACGCTTTCGACCTCAGAGTTAAAAAAAGCCTCGATATTCTCAGAGTCAAGTAGCTTGTCAAAATAATCAAGCGTGCTCTCTTTTGTGCCATCTTCAAACGAAACTAGCCCATGTATCGTGCTATCTTGCCCTTTATACTCTTTATCTACGCGTTTATTGTCTTTATAAAATTTTCTGATCGTTTGGCTGTGATTGTCGCCTTTTTCAAGGAGCAAAACATTACTTAAGCCATTTCTTTTAGCCTCTACTACGCTAGCTATGCCACAAGGTCCGCCGCCAACTACTATTAGATCATAAATATTTGCCATATTTTTCTCCAAATTTTATAAATTTTAAGCTTTTTTAACTAGATCAGCCATCAAAAATGCAAGCTCTAAAGCCTGATCAGCATTTAGTCTTGGATCGCACTGCGTCTCATATCTCTCTTTTAGCGAGCTTTCAGTGATGTTTAGCGCGCCACCAGTGCACTCTGTCACATCTTTGCCAGTCATCTCAAGATGCACGCCACCTGCTCTTGTACCCTCAGCTTTATGAATTTCAAAAAAGCTTCTAACCTCGCTTAGAATTTTACTAAATTCACGAGTTTTGTAGTTGTTTGAGGTCTTAACGGTGTTGCCATGCATCGGATCGATGCTATAAACGATATTTAGCCCCTCGCGTTTTAGCTCTCTTAAAATTTTTGGTAAATTTTCGCCGATCTTATCAGCACCCATTCTGATTATCACATTTAGCCTGCCAGCTTCATTTTCTGGATTTAGCTTATTTGCAAGCGCGACGACGTCTTCTGCCTTTGCGCTTGGTCCGATCTTTACACCGATAGGATTTTTCACACCACTTAAAAAATGCACATGAGCGTCGTTTATACCGCGCGTCCTCTCGCCTATCCAAAGCATGTGAGCCGAGCAGTCATACCACTCGCCACTAAGGCTATCAACCCTAGTTAGCGCCTCTTCATAAGGCAAAAGTAGTGCCTCGTGAGATGTATAGACTGCGGTTTGATTTATCGCTGGGGTATTTGCCGAAGTGATGCCACAAGCTGCCATGAAAGATAGAGTTTTTGTTAGATCATCGGCTAGTTTTGCGTATTTCTCGCCGATCTCTGGCTTTTTAACAAAGCCTAAATTCCACTTATGCACCTGATGAAGATCAGCCAAACCTCCTCTTGAAAAAGCTCTTAAGAGGTTCATCGTAGAAGCACTTTGATAGTAAGCCTCGATCATGCGTTTTGGGTCGGCAACTCTAGCCTTTTCATCAAATTCAAAGCCATTTATGATGTCACCTCTATAGCTTGGCAATTTAACGCCATTTACCTCTTCATAATCGCTACTTCTAGGCTTTGCAAACTGCCCTGCTACGCGGCCTACTTTGACCACTGGACAGCCACCGCCAAAGGTTAAAACTATCGCCATTTGAAGTAAGACCTTAAACATATCTCTGATGTTGTTTGCGTTAAAATTTGCAAAGCTCTCAGCGCAGTCGCCACCTTGAAGCAAAAAAGCCTCGCCATTGCAAACTTTTGCAAGCTCATTTTTAAGACTTCTAGCCTCACCAGCAAATACCAAAGGCGGAAGTGCTTTTAGTTTTTCTTCAGCCTCTTTTAGCTCTTTTAAATTT
>JAHADO010000240.1 GCA_018375265.1 Campylobacter concisus
AATGTATAAAACTCTCTTTTAAGCCAAGCTCGTCAGCATTTGCGATCTCTATCTCGACCTCGCCAAAACTCTCATTTAGCGCCTTTTCCACGTCGCTTGCAAGGCGTTCGTGATTTTGCTCATCGATAGCGATCCTATCAACGATGACCTTTATCGTATGTTTTTTCGTTTTTGCAAGCTCGATCTCTTCATCAAGCCTCACCACCACGCCGTCTATCTGCGCTCTTACAAAGCCTTTTTGACGTAAATTTTCGATCAAGTCCGCCCATGTGCCCTTTTTCTCGCGCACTAGCGGCGCATAGATGATCACTTTTGCGCCAAGCGGGAGCTTTGAAATTTCATTTATGATGTCGCTCGCACTCATTTTTGAGATAGGTTTGCCGCATTTATGGCAGTGCTGCACGCCCACTCTTGCATATAAAAGCCTTAGATAATCATAAATTTCAGTGATCGTGCCTACCGTTGAGCGAGGGTTTTTTGAAGTTGTCTTTTGATCGATCGCAATTGCAGGCGTTAAACCCTCGATCTTATCAACATCAGGCTTGCCCACACGGTCTAAAAACTGCCTAGCGTAGCTACTAAGGCTCTCCATATACCTGCGCTGTCCCTCAGCATAGAGCGTGTCAAAGGCTAGCGTGCTCTTACCACTGCCGCTAAGACCGGTAAAAACCACTAATTTATTTTTAGGAATTTCAAGGTTTAAATTTTTAAGATTGTGCTCTCTTGCACCAGTTATTTTTATAATATCATTCATTAAATTTATACGACCTTTTTAAAATTTTAATCTGTAAATTTAGTCTAAAAGTGATAAAAACTTTATAAAGTAGTTTAGAGAAATTAAGCGTGCTATGAAAATTTAAGAGTATATTTATATCATTTTCAGTTTTTTTTGATATTCTACGCCAAAATTTTATTTAAGGAGAAAAAATGTCTGTAAAAATAACCGATATATGCATAAGCTGTGGTTCATGCATCGATGAGTGCCCAGTTTCAGCTATTGTTGATGATAGCGACAACCCAACTGGAGCAGATACATACTATGTTTATTCAAACAAATGCGTTGAGTGCGTAGGTTACAACGACGAGCCAGCCTGTGCATCTGCCTGTCCAACTGATGGCTGCATCGTTTGGGATGCCGTAGTAGCAGGACAACCTTCACGTGATCAAATCGGTGCTGACGCTCGCACTGGCAGCACTCCAGTTATCCAATAAATTTACAAAATTTAGGCTCAAATTTGAGCCTATTTTATTTTTAAGCTTTATTTGATATAATTGCCAACTTCATTTAAATAACCTAAATTTTAAGGAAAATTTATGCAAAGAACACTTTCTATTATTAAGCCTGACGCTGTTAAGAAAAATGTTGTTGGAAAGATTATAGATAGATTTGAAAGCAATGGCTTAAGAATCGCAGCTGCAAAGAAAATAAAACTTAGCAAATGCGATGCAAAAGCATTTTATGCAGTTCATAAAGACAGACCTTTCTTCAACGATCTAGTTGAATTTATGGTAAGCGGACCAGTTGTAGTTATGGTTTTAGAGGGCGAAAATGCAGTTGCTAAAAACCGCGAGCTAATGGGTGCAACTAACCCAAAAGAAGCAGCTCCTGGCACTATTAGAGCTGATTTTGCTGATAGCATTGATGCAAACGCAGTTCACGGAAGTGACAGCCTAGAAAACGCTGTAAATGAGATAAATTTCTTCTTTGCTTCAAGAGAAATTTGCTAATTTTGGACTAAAATTTGATTATTCCGTTTTCTAAAATAGCAAACAAAGAGATAAACTTTGAGCTAGTAAGAAACAATGATCTAATTTTTAGTGGAATTTTAAAAAGAAAAGACCCTTTTTTGGTAAAATGCCAAGGCACCATAAAAGGCGAGATAAAATATATTTGTGATCGATGCGGTGATGAATTTATGTTGCCTATCGATCAAGACGTAGAGCTAAATTTAAGTGACGGTGTCTATAAAGATAGAGAAAACGAGCTTAGCGATACGGTTGAATTTTTTGATGGCAATATTGATTTAAAAGAAGTTTTTGAAAGCGAGCTAGAAGCTTTTAAGAGCGATTATTTTTATTGTGAAAAATGTAAAAATTTATAAAGGAGAGTAAAATGGCAGTACCAAAGCGAAGAGTGAGTCATTCTCGTGCAGCAAAACGTAGAACACATTACAAAGTTACACTTCCAGTGCCTGTAAAAGACAAAGATGGTTCTTGGAAAATGCCTCACCGCATAAACAAAACAACAGGTGAATACTAAAATATGATTCGCATTGCTATTGATGCTATGGGTGGTGATTTTGGTGCAGAGCCTATAATATCTGGCGTTATCGAAGCACTGAAAGAGGCAGAATTTAAAGCTGTATTAGTTGGCGATAGCAATGCCATAAAACCACTCATCCCACAACCCTATTTAAAAAATATAGAATTTATAGAAGCTACCGAAGTCATCTCGATGTCAGACGGAGCCACAGACGCACTAAAAAGAAAAGATAGCACGATCTACAAAGCTGTTGAGCTTTTAAAAGAAAAAGAAGTCGATGCTGTCGTTTCTGCTGGTCACAGCGGTGCTACTATGAGTTTAGCTACGTTAAGAGTTGGTAGATTAAAAAATGTATCTCGTCCAGCAATCGCTACACTTATGCCAAATTCAAAAGAGACAGCTACTTTGGTTTTGGACGTTGGTGCAAATGTTGATTGCAGAAGCGAACACTTATTTCAATTTGCCATAATGGGCGAAGCCTATGCAAAAGAAATTCTAGGCAGAAAAGAGCCAAAAGTAGGTCTTTTGTCAAACGGTGAAGAGGAAAGCAAAGGCAATGAAGTCAGCAAAGAGGCCTTTAAACTAGTTTCTAGGCTTGATAGCTTCGTTGGCAATGCAGAGGGTAATCAAATTTTTGATGGCAGTATCGATGTCATGGTCTGCGACGGTTTTATGGGAAATATCCTGCTAAAAACAAGCGAAGGTGTCGCTGATGCCATAGGCAAGATCATCAAAAAGCAAGTTAAAAAATCACCTCTTGCTATGGCTG
>JAHADO010000241.1 GCA_018375265.1 Campylobacter concisus
CCCCTTGTCCCCCTTTTGAATAAAAAGAAATTTACAAATTTAATAAAGCTGTCTTTGCAAATTTTAAAACCTCGCTTACTCGCAAAAAATGACTACTGATTTTAGGTCTCGCAAAGCTTGCCACTAAAATCTGAGCCGAAATTACTCGCTTATGAAATTTTAAAATTTACTTAACACCTTACTTGATTTAATAAAGCAAATTTGCAAATTGTAAAACCTTACTCACTCGCCTTAGCAGACTACTAAATTTAGAGCCGTGATATGCCAGCTCTAATTTTAAAATTTGCTATAAATTCTCTCACATAAACGCATGCAGTGCTTTAGCACCATTGCATGCCCCTTGAATGTGCGAGGGGTTTTTACTCGGGCTTCGCCTCGTAACTGCAAGCAGACCGTAGCTCAAGCCTATTCCCCCTCCTAACAAAGAAAAACTGTAAATTGCTAAAAAATCTACTTTTTAAAATTTTAAAATTCAATTCACTCGCAAGAATTGGCTACTGATTTTTGTATGATACTTCCATAAAATCTAAGAGAATTTATACATCTCGTTTCGTCTTTTTTCTCTTTTGATTTTCTAAAATTTTCCATAAGTCCCTGCTACTGATTTAAGCGGTTTTATGCTGTGACCTAGATTTAGGGCTTATGGTTGATGTTTCGGTTAAAAATCTTAGTGTTTAACACTGAATACAAGAAAGAAACATAACCTAAATTTTATTTCGGAGTATCAAAATGAGAAAAACGTTTTTTTGTGGCGTTGATGTTTCTAAAGATAAAATCGATGTTTGTTTTTTAACTTCTGTTGCGAGTGAAAAAGCTAAGTTTGAAACACTGCCTAACAATTATGAACTTATTAAAGTTTATTTTGATAGTTTTAAAAATGATGAAATTTTAGTTGTTTTTGAAGCAACTTCAAATTATCATTTGGCACTTCAAAAGGCTCTATCTGATTTGAATATTAGATATAACGTTACAAATCCATATAAGACTTCTTTATTTTTAAAGCATCTTAGCACTATAAAAACTGATGTAAGTGATAGTTATGGTTTGGCTGTTTATGCTAGGATCTTTAAAAGCGAAATCCTGCCTGATAAATATAACGCCGAATATTTACAAATTAAAAGCTACAATTCGACTTTAAATTTACTTCAAAAGCTTAACACTCAACTTAAAAATTTTAAACAATCTCAAAAAAATGTAAATAATAGCGTTATTGATGACGTTATAGAAAATCTTATAAAAGAGATCGCAAAGCTTCAATCTATGCTTCAAAAGTTGGCTTTCGATCTTGTTAAAAAAACTATTCCTGAAACCGAAGAAATTATTAAAAGTAATAAGGGTTTTGGTATTGACCTAGCTTTAAATTTATTCCCACAACTGCATTTTAATCGTGATAAGTCTGAAAAGCAGTTTATTAGTTTTCTCGGTCTTAGTCCTAGAATTTTTCAAAGTGGCTCAAGTGTGTATAAAAGCCAAAAGATAAATAAAATGGGTAACTCCAACATAAGACGTATTTTATTTATGTCCGCTTTGTGCGCCGTTCGCTTTAATGAGAAATTTAAAGCACGTTATGATCGTTTAATTGCTAATGGTAAAAAGAAAATGGTTGCTATTGTTGCGGTTATGTGCGCGATAGTTCGCTATTTAAAAAGTTTGTTTCCGTTTAACGCTGAGATAAAGGCTATTTAGTGCGAAAGATACATTACAAGCTTATTCTTTCAGTCCTTGAAATTTTATCAACTAAAACAACTTTAACAAGGGCTGATCTTTGCGATCATTTAAAGATTAGCAAGGCTTATCTTTCGCAGATTATTGGCAATAGATATTTAATAAAAAATCAAATTTTTTCAAAAAGGATAAACAATGGCAAAAAGCACAGCTCCATTAATGGATAGCACAAACGAAACACTTTATCGCGAAATTTATCAGTCGCTTAATCAAAACGCCGATTATTTCGAGCAAAAGATAAAGGTTTTAAAAGTTAAGAAGATTGAAGGCAAACAAAAATTTGACAAGGATAATAATCCAGTTGTAAATGAGTTTGGCGAGTTTGAAAAATGGGATGATAGCTATGTTGTCACTTTTGTTGCACTTAACAGCGGTGGCGAGCATACTACGAGAATAACACAAGAGCAATATTTAGACTTAAAAGAAGATGAAGTATATATTGCTAGTGGCAAGATTGAATATAGACTTTACAAGGATGCTTATAACTCAACCCCCGTTGTTGTTTTTAATAAATTTGTCCCTGCCATTGATAGCTTTGTCACGGCAATGCTAAAAATGGAGAGTATTAAAAATGGCTCAAATGCTTAAAAAATAGGGGCTAAAACTTAGCCCCACGCCTAGACTATCAGCAAGGTTAGGCGGGACAAGCTAAGTTTTACTTAAGGTTAAAGAAAATGATTTATAAAGACGATAGATTTAAAATACTTCATCAAGGTATCGACACTTTAGTAATTGGGGTTAATTGCACCGATGAAAAATATTTTGATACTAAATTTTCGGCTTTTATCCATAAGATTGCTATGCTTAAACAGCAGGCACAAAATCTTCGCACGTTTGGCGAAAAGTATATGCTTGATGATTTGGGCTTTGAATATGGTAATTTCAAAGTATCAAGTAAGGGCTTGGGGCAATATTTTGGTTATTTTGCAAACGATGATATATTTTGCACTATTTCGGACACAAAATTTAAGCCAAAGGGGTTATACCATTTAAAAATTCAGTTTAGAAGTGTATTTTTGCTTAAATATGGGCATATTAGGGCTTATGAGTTTGTAACTAAATTTTTAAATGATATTTTTGGGGTTAATTTTCGTGTAAGCGTTCTAAGGCTTGATCTAGCGACTGATGTAACTGGGATAAAATACACTCCACAAGACTTTTTAAAATTTAGAAGTTTAAAGAGAATTTCTAATTACTCCGATCAATATAAAAAAGATGATGACGATTTAATCATT
>JAHADO010000242.1 GCA_018375265.1 Campylobacter concisus
TTAGGGCTAGTTTTTGAACAGCATCTTGGTTAAGGTCAGTCATGTGGCTTGTCATAACCTTTTGATACATATCAACTAAGCGCTGGGTTTCTATTAGACCCACCATTTCTAAGACTGGATTTACATTTGACATCTGAGCGTAGCCTTGCATCACGCTGTCAGCCTCGTCAAGCTCGGTTATGTCGTCAAAATTTCTACTCTCAAAGAGATTGTCGCCGACCTTTTTTAGATCCCTTATCTCTCTTGGCTGAGCGATGTAAAATTTAGAAAATTGATTGTTATTTGAGTATAAATTTCCATTTTTATCAACAGTTAGCACCTCGCCTTGTGGCACTTGGATGCCTCTTTGACCTGGATTTTGCGCTTCATAGCCACTTGGCAGCACCCTGTAACCCTCTTTTGTGACGATGTAGCCATCACCATCAAGGCTAAAAGAGCCATTTTTGCTTAGTTTTACACCATTTGGAGTATCGACTAAGAAAAAAGCATCCTCTCTTTTTATCGCAAAGTCAAGCGTGTTTGAGCTGTATTTAAAGCCACCAGCGCTAAAGTCGGTGTATTCTTCACTCACTTGTGGCACACGATCAAGCGTTCTATTTAGAAATTTAGCTCCGTCTTTTGTGTGATTTTTAAGAGGAAGCTCATCTTGCGTCTCTTTAAAAATTCTCGCAAAGTCGCCGATGACTACGTCGTTTCGCTTGTAGCCGATCGTATTTACATTTGCAAGGTTGTTTGAGATAACATTTAGTCTGTTAAACTGCGTTACCATGCCAGCAGTGGCTTGATAATAACCATTTTGCATAAAATTTCCTAATCAAAATTTGATTTTTTAGAATTACTAAGCAATCATCGTTCCAACTTTCTTTTTATACACTTTTAAAAAATTTTGGGTATAATCCACTTTCTTTTAACCAATACTTAAATCACAATGATACGATTTGAAAGGAAATTTATGAGCGCCGCAAAAGACTCTTTTTCTCAGATAGAAGAGCTTTTTGTTGAAAATGCAAAAGGCTTTTTGACATACGAAAAATTAGTAAAATTATTAGACAAAGCTCCGACGGCTACGGTAGTAAAAAAGATAGAACAACTAGCAAAAACAAACAAAGTCCAGCTCATCACATCTGCTGAGGCTGCAAAACTTAGAAATTTAGCTGATGCTAAAAAACGTCAAGAAAATGCTCAAAAAAGTGACCAAGATATCGACGAGGATCTCGATCTTTCAGGCGAGAGCGACCTTTTAGAGTGGTCAAGATCAGATAGCCCAGTAAGGATGTATCTAAGAGAGATGGGTCAGATCGCGCTTCTTACAAAAGAAGAAGAGGTCGAGATCAGCAAGAGGATCGAGCTTGGCGAAGATATCATCATCGATGCATTTTGTTCGGTGCCGTTTTTGATCGATTTCATACTTGATTATAAAGAGCCGCTTATTAATAGAGAACGCCGCGTAAAAGAGCTTTTTAAAAGCTTTGAAGACGAGAGCGAAAATGAAAATGAAGATGGCGAAGAAGATATAGACGAAGATGATGAGGAGAACGAAGAGAACGAAACTCCTAAAAAATCAGCCAAAAACGACAAGCGCGCAGAAAAAGTTATAGAGAGTTTCAAAGCCCTTGAAAAGGCCAAAAAAGAGTGGCTAAAGACCGCAAATAAGCAAGATAAAGTTGAAAGCGACGACACAGCTTCAAAGATGACGCTTGCGTTTAAAAAGAAAATTTTAAAAGAGAAGCTGATGGATCTTGGTCCAACAAGCAAGCTAATCAGCGAGATCGTAAAATCAATGGAAACGGCTCTTAAAAGCGACGATGAATTTGATAGAGAGCTAAAGCGCCTAGAGTATCGCTTGCCGATGTTTAGCGACGAGCTAAAGAAAAATCACAAAAGCATCTTAAAAGATATCATCAAGCTTAGCAAAGAAGAGATCGCTGCTCGCGTGCCAGAGGCTACAATGGTCTCAACCTACGTCGAGATCAAAAAGCTTTTTACGACAAAAGAGGCAAGCAAGCAAGGCTTTGACCTTGAGCCAGCAAGACTAAAAGAGATTTTAGAGCAGATCAAACGCGGAAAGAAAATTTCAGACGAAGCAAAAGCTAGAATGGCTAAGTCAAACCTCCGTCTAGTCGTAAGTATCGCAAAACGCTATACAAACAGGGGCTTGCCATTTCTTGATCTCATCCAAGAGGGCAACATCGGCCTTATGAAGGCGGTCGATAAATTTGAATATAGAAAAGGCTATAAATTTTCAACCTACGCCACATGGTGGATCCGCCAGGCTATCTCGCGCGCGATTGCCGATCAGGCAAGGACGATTAGGATACCTATCCACATGATAGAGACGATCAATCGTATCAACAAAATCAACCGCAAATACCTCCAAGAAGAGGGAAAAGAGCCTGACGTAAGCGTCATCGCAAAAGAGGTCGGACTAAGCGTCGATAAGGTAAAACAGGTAATCAAGATCACAAAAGAGCCTATCAGCCTTGAAGCTCCGATCGCAAACGAAGAAGACGGTAAATTTGGAGATTTTGTTGAAGACAAAACTTCACTATCACCGATAGATCAAATTTTAAAAAGCGACCTCAGAGAGCAGATCGACGATGTGCTTTCACAGCTAAATGAGCGCGAAAAAGCGGTTATTTCGATGAGATTTGGCTTGCTTGAAGATGAGAGCGACCGCACACTTGAAGAGATCGGAAAGGCGCTAAACGTCACTCGTGAACGCGTCCGCCAGATAGAAAGCTCGGCTATCAAGAAACTAAAACACCCAAAAGTTGGTAGAAAACTTAAAAACTACATCGAGGGCTAACAAGCCCTGCCCTTTTGGGCATCTGCATCTAAAGTCTGCAAATTTCTGTAATTTGCTTTCTAGTCTATAATTAAGTTATTCTTGCGACCAAAGCACAAAAAGATACAAGTAAAAATTTAATGTTTTTGTATATTTGCCATACTTTGGTGTAT
>JAHADO010000243.1 GCA_018375265.1 Campylobacter concisus
GGATTTACCGCGTGAGTGTTTTCAAGCAGGCTTGATTTAAACTCTTTTTTGATCTCGCCTTTGCTTAGGCCACTTTGCACAACGCTTTCAAGCAGAGGCTTTGCAAAGATCAAATTTTCAGCTGTTAGCACATAAATTTCATCTGGATTTAGGCTTATGGCTTGATTTGCTGGAAGTGTCCAAGGCGTAGTCGTCCAGATGACAGCGCTTGCCTCTTTTACGCCAAGCTTTTCTAGCGCGTCGCCGTCAAGACCAAAGGCTACATAAATAGAATAGTCCTCTTTTTCCTCGTACTCGACTTCAGCTTCAGCCAGTGCCGATCTAGCCGCCCAGCTCCAATAAACTGGCTTGCTTCTCTCTACTAAAAGCCCCTTTTTAGCGATCTCGCAAAGCGCTTTGTAGATGTCAGCCTCAAACTCAAATTTCATCGTCATGTATGGATTTTCAAAGTCGCCGATGATGCCAAGGCTTTTAAATTCATTTCTTTGAATATCTATAAATTCTCTCGCGTGCTGTCTGCAAAGCTCCCTGATCTCGACCTTGCTAAGCTCTTTTTTCTTATCGCCAAGCTTTACTTCGACTTGCTGCTCGATAGGCAAACCGTGGCAGTCCCAGCCTGGCACGTAACGGACATTTTCACCGTAAAAATAGTGCGTTTTTGTGATGATATCTTTTAAAATTTTATTTAACGCGTGGCCAATGTGTAGGTGGCCGTTTGCATACGGAGGGCCGTCGTGGATGTTGAAGTTTTTAACCGCATTTTGGCGATTTTTCTTCATTTTTTCATAAACCTTGCGCTCTTCGTACCATGATTTTAGTCTTTGTGGTTCATTTTGTGGGAGATTTCCGCGCATCGGGAAATTTGTCTCTGGGAGTAAAAGTGTCTCTTTGTAGTCCATTTTTTACCTTGATTTTAAAATTTGCTAATTTTACACCTGTGCTGGTTAAATCACACTGAAAAATAGTATAATGAGGCAAAAAAAGGAGCTTAAAAATGAGACAAAGTATCTTGATAATAGGTGAAGATCTTGAGATAAATAGAGAATTTCTAAACTACATTTTTCAAAGTTACGAGGATCATTTTGGCGAGCTTGGAGTGGTTAGTTTTGCTCCAAAAAATAGCAAAGAGCTACCTTTTATCATCGAAAATTTATCAAAAGATTACGACTTTGTAAGCATTTTTGGCTCGGATGAAAATTTTGCTATCGCTGCAAAGATCGTAGCGACGCTAACTGGGGGCTCGCTTGAACTAAAAGATAGCACGACACTTGCACTTAAAGATAGCTTAGACTACTCTAAAAACAGCTTTTTAACAAGCCTAAATAACGCTCAAATAAATCTCATAAAAGCTAATCCAAATGAAGAGCTAGGCGAGTTTTTAGTCGAGTACGAGCCTGATTTTAGCTACTTTCATTTAATAGACATCGACGCAGATAGTGCTAAGATCCTTATGCTACCACTTGCTAAAACTTACGATGTCGATATCACCCTTGCGCAGATCCTGCCAAATTTGATACTAGTAAGGGCAAAAAGCAATAAATTTGGCCAGATCGAGAGCTTTTTGCAAGGGGTAAAAACGCTTTTTTCACAAAAATTTATCCCGCAAAAAGATGTGATCAAATTTGTAGCAAAAAAGCTCATGCAAAAGGGGCTTAAAATTTCATTTGCTGAGTCTTGCACGGCTGGGCTTGCGGCGGCTAAATTTGCAAGATATGGTGGCGTCTCGGCTAGCTTTGATGGCTCGCTAGTAACCTACGCAAACCACATAAAGCACGAGTGGCTGGGCGTTGAGGATGAAATTTTAGATACTTACGGAGCTGTGAGCGAGCCTTGCGTAAAAGCTATGATAAAAGGCACTCTAAGCACGACAAACGCGGACTTTGCGCTTGCCATTAGCGGTATCGCAGGACCGGGCGGGGGCACAGCTAGCAAGCCAGTTGGCACGGTATATGTCGCAGCTGGCGATAAAAACGGCAACATCGAGGTTGAGAGACTTCTTTTAAAAGGAGATCGCAACTACGTTAGAGAGCAAAGCGTACTAAGCGCCTATTTGTGCTTACTTCGGCTAAAAAGCGAGATATTTTTCGCGTAAATTTTATCTTTCTAAAAATAGCACTAAATTTAACGGCGATATTCACAATAAAATATCAAGAATAAAAAGCCAAATTTAGGAGGCCAAAGATGTTTAAAAAGATATTGTTACTTGCTATTAGTGCGTTATTTGCATTTGGCACTGAGGCACAGGTGGGCGAGATAAAAGCAAGCGACACGCCTTTTGGCTACGCTAGCATTGGTGCGGAGCAAAATTTTGGCGGATATGCCGGTAAAGAGAGTAAAGAGGTCACCGTAAAAGAGAGACAAGAGCTCGTAAAATACGCCAAAATGGGTGGCTACATCATCTATGTAGATGGGCTTATAGACCTTAGCGAAGGCAAGATCCCGCAAAATGGCAATAGCGATGGGCTGGATAAATTTATAAGTGAGATTAGTGGTGGTGAGTTTAGCTCTTATACCCAGTTTATGCAGGCTTACGGTGCTTCATGCCATGCAAATTTAGTGCAGTAATGGCACCATTTTTGAAAGCTAGACAAACCGCCATTTGAGCCACCATATAAATTTGAGCTCCTAGAAGCTTTAAGCGTCCAAAACGAGGTAAATAAAAACGCAGGCACAGGCAAACTAGCCGTTATAAAATAATATCACCAAAGCCCCGAGCTAGCCAAAACGCTTGGGGCATAAAAACAAAGCTAAATTTTTATATTTTTACAAGCCAAAACGCTAGCACATAGCCCATATATCAGCACGCAAAGGCTAACGCTTAGCCCAAAGACGCTAAGAGCGGCGGTCTGGCTAAAAGAGAGTGTAAAAAACGAGATAAAGCTCGTGATAAATGCACAAAATATCCCATAAATTCGCTCTTTTTCGCTAAGGCTCTCATTTAGCGCAAATATCATGT
>JAHADO010000244.1 GCA_018375265.1 Campylobacter concisus
AATATAAAATAAAAATTTAATTTCAAAAATACAAAATTTGTCAGATAGCTGACGGAATTTAATCGCCAGAAGTTATAGAATTGTTTCAAAAATTTCAGGAAGGAGCGTTTGAGATGTTAAATAAAAATTTAACTATCTCTATTCATGTGATTAACAATCACTCTATTAGTGAGCAGGGCGGTCTTGCCTTGTTTTTTAGGAGGAATTTATGAAAAAACATAAATTTGTGATTGCCGATTCTAAACGCTGCATAGGATGTGCGACCTGTATGGCTGCATGTTTTAAAAGTGCTTATGAACGCGGCAAACTATCACGTGCAAGGCTAAGCGTCTTAAGAGAAGCTAGCGGTGTTATGCCGACTCAATGCAGACAATGCGACGATGGCCCTTGCGCAAATGTATGCCCAACTGGAGCATTGCGATTTAACGATAATTGCATCGAGCTTCACGAGGAAATTTGTATAGGTTGCAAGATGTGCACGATCGCTTGCCCTTATGGTGCGATAAGCTCAAGTGCAGAGCTTATGCCTTCAGTAAATTACGCTGTCGAGCCAAAATACTATCTTGAAGTAGAGTCACAATCAGGCGCAAAAAACATCGCAGTTAAATGTGATATGTGCTTTGGCCGTGAAAATGGACCAGCTTGCGTTGATGTATGCCCAACAAGTGCTCTTATAATGGTAGATCCAGAAGAGGGCAAACATAAGCTTGGCAAGAGGATAGACTACGATGCAGCGAATAAATTTGCTACTAAAATTTTAAACGGACAAGGAGCATAAGATGACTACGGTTTATATGCTATTTCTTGTAAGTGCCGTCGTTAGTATCTTGCTCTACTGCGCTCCAAAAGCCGCTGTTAAAGTTGGTTTTGGACTAAGTGCTATAAGCTGCTTTTATGCGATGTGTCACTTCGTTGCAAATATGGGAGTAAGTGATAGCTTTGCTCTTATGGATGGCTTTTTGTATTCGCCAAAATTTGCACTAAATCCACTTGGAAATTTCTTCAGCTTTGTCGTTGTTTTCATCGGATTTGCAAGTAGTGTTTATGGTATGAGCTATGCAGAAGAGTACATAAAAAAAGCAAATGTTGGTGTGTTTGCATGTTTGTTTAACACATTTATCCTTTCAATGCTTCTAGTAATTAGCGCTGATAATGTATTTTGCTTTGTTGTTTTATGGGAGCTTATGACTCTTGTATCATCATTTCTTATCATCGTCAATGACGGTAAAAATACACTTAAAGCGGTTATGGTATATCTTGGCATCGCACTAATCGGTGCATTTTGTATAACCTGTGGCTTGCTTATCACAGCTTACTATGCAGGAAGCTTTGAATTTAGCGCATTTATGGGTGTTAAGATGCCATTTGGCGCTTCTGCTGCTGTATTTGTACTATTCTTGGTCGGCTTTGGTAGTAAAGCTGGTATGTGGCCATTCCACGTTTGGCTTCCACAAGCTCACCCAGCAGCACCATCAAACGTTTCAGCCCTTATGTCAGGCGTTATGATCAAAGTTGCTCTATTTACACTAGTTAAATTTACACTTTACCTACCACTTAGCACATACTTTGGTCTTACAATACTAGCTCTTGGTGCAGCTAGCTCACTATTTGGTGTTTTATACGCTCTTTGCCAACACGACTTTAAGGCTTTGCTTGCCTACCACTCAGTTGAGAACATAGGTATCATCTTGCTAGGTCTTGGCACAGGAATTTATGGCGTTGCAGCTGGAAATTTAACACTTGCAGCAGTAGGTTTTCTAGCAGGTTGCTACCACGTAGTCAATCACGCTATATTTAAAGGTCTGCTTTTCCTTTGTGCTGGTTCAGTTATCCACGCTACTCATACACAAAATATGGACATCCTTGGTGGTCTTGCTAAAAAGATGCCATGGACAAGCCTTGGTATGTTTATAGGTATCATGGGTATCGCAGCTTTACCTCCAGTAAATGGCTTTGTTTCAGAGTGGTTTACATATCAAGGTATGCTTCAAGGTGCTATGGGAGAAGGAACATTAGTTAGATATGCATTTACACTTGGCGTCGTAGCTCTTGCGCTAACAGGCGTTTTGGTTGGTATGCACCTTAAACTTTACGCTGTTATCTTTGCAGGTACTCCAAGAGATCAAAAAATTTGGGAAAATGCTAAAGAGAGTCCGATAGGTATGGTTCTTGGTATGATCATCCTAATGATAGGCTGCGTTGGCTTTGGTCTTGGCGCAAACTACATAGTTGATTACATCATGCAAGCTGTAAATTCTATCGCTATAAGCGACTATAAAGCTAGCCTTGGTGCTATAAATGTAACTTCACCTATGGGTAGCATGATCTCAACTCCACTTATCGCTTTAGTCCTATGTGCAACTATGATTTTGCCATTTATCATCCTTGCTGTTATGAAAGCAAACAGAGATAAACCACGCGAAACTGATCCTTGGGCTTGTGGCTTTAAATATAGCTCACGTATGCAAATGACAGGTGGTCCATTCACTGGCGACCTTAGAAAAATTATGCAATGGCTATTTAGAGCTGATAAAAAAGTAGTTACTAGAAATTATTTTGACGCGGTTGAGTATCACAACCATCCAAAAGATATTTGGTGGGGAATGTTTTATGAGCCAGTCATTAAATGGTGTGTGAAATTTGCTGATAAGCTAGGTATCGTTCAAAGTGGTTATACAAATGTATATGCACTTTATATCTTGCTATATCTTTGTGTCATACTTGCTGTGGGCTACTTTTTAGTTTAGGAGACGAAAATGCAAACTATACTTTTAATGATATTTCAAGTAGTCGTTATCGTTTTGGTAGCTCCTTTGTTTGATGGTATGGCAAGAAAACTTAGAGCTAAACTTCAATCAAAACAAGGTAGCGATTTCTTTCAAACATATCGCGACATTATAAAGCTTTTTAGAAGAGGAAGAACCGTCCCTGAGTGCTCTCACTGGGTATTTAGA
>JAHADO010000245.1 GCA_018375265.1 Campylobacter concisus
GTGCTGTTTTGCACTTAATTTTAACCCTCATCCTCTGGCAAGCACTTCTCAATGATAAATTTATGCTCATTTGGCAAGGCGTCGTAGATAGCATTTGCTAAATTTCTTATCTCCCAAAGGGCTGACTTTGAGCTTCTAAGAGAGATGAAATTTTGCAAGCTTCTAGCATTTATGCTCCATGTAAGCTCGGTTTTATAGCATTCTGGCAAGCAGTATTTGACTATATCAAGGCTTTTTGTAGTTGAGGCTAAAATTTCACGTAAATTTTCAAGCGCTTTTATGCTTGCGTTATCGACCATTTCGTCATTTGTTAGCACGATAAATTTAGCCGCACGCTCAAACTGCCCTACTTCAAATTTCTCCTCTTTTTTTAGCTCTTTTAGCGTGTAGCGGGTTGATTTGACGCTTAGGCTTGCTATGCGGTGGCGGGCTAGCTCTTGAAGCAGTGCGCGCGAGATGCCTTGGATGTAGAAGTTGTAGTAAAGATGCTCTAGTGTCGATGCGTGTTTAAATTTATTACCCACCCTATCTATCAGCTCGACATCTTTTTCGCCGCCATTGTCGCCTTTGTCAAAGCTTTGCCAGCATGTGCGGATCGCGTGAGAGCAGATATTTAGTGGAGTGTGATTTAGAAGTGTTACTTGCATATTTTCTCTTTTTGTGAAATTTTTTAGCATTTTACAAAAAGAAGGCTGATTTTATTTGTAAATTTAAAAGGGAGCGAGCGCCCCCTTTGTGATTATTGTTTTAGTTGAAGAAGTGTGTTTAGCATCTCATCGCTTGTTGTGATCGTTTTTGAGTTTGCTTGAAAGCCTCTTTGGATGACGATAAGATCTGTTAGCGCACGGCTTAGGTCGACGTTACTAGCTTCTAGTTTTGAAGCCGCGATCGTTCCTTTATCGCCTGTGCCTGCTGCGCCTATGACTGCTTCGCCTGAGTTTGCAGTTTGTGAAAAGACGTTTCCGCCCTCACTTTGAAGACCCTCGTTGTTTGTAAAGCTAGCAAGTGCAACTTGAGCTAGACCAAAGCTTTGTCCGTTTGTAAATGCACCGATGATCGTACCAGTTTCGTCGATCTTTAGGTCATTTAGTGTGCCACCTGTGTAGCCATCTTGTGAGATAGACTCAGTTGATGAGTCTTTATCAAAGCTTGTTAGTCCGTTAAAATCAGTTCCCAAACCAAAATTTAAACTAACATTTTGACCACTTTGTGAGCCGTTGTTAGCTGAAAATGTTATCGTAGCTGGGTGAAAGCTAGCAAGTGAGCCGTTTGAGTTAAATCTCAATGAGCCAGTCACAACGTTATCTGGACCCTCGCCTGTGTAGTTTATCTTAGCAGGTTCTGGCACTTGGATGATCATATTCCACTCAGTTCCGCCATCTGTTGTAGTGCCTGTCTTTGCCCATTTTATACTAACTGTGTGTTTTGAGCCAAGTGAGTCAAAAATTTCAGCCGTTGAGCCGTGGCTTGACATCATCATCTTGCCACTTGCTCTTAGGGCTTGACCTGGGCTTAGTGCGCCATCAAGTGCTTTCATGATGTTTGTAAAGCGAACATTTTCATTGACTGCTGGAGTAGTTGTGTTCTCTGCTGATTTTGTAAGAGCGGTAGTTGATATATATAAACCTTGATCGAATTTATCATTTGTTGGGTTTTCTAGCTGAAATTGACCTAGTTTATTAACCGTAAATTTTACGCCATCATTTAAGTCTGATAAGCTTTTTATCTTTTCTTGTTGAGCTGTCGCTGTGCCTGCAGCTCTTGCTTTATTTAGCTTGTCAGCATTAATCCTTGCCATAGAAGCAGCATTTATGGCTGTTACATTGGCTGCATTTACTGCATTATCAGCTGCTTCAGCTAGTTCAGCTGCTTTATTAGCTGCTTCTTTATATTTTTTACGTAAATCTTCTATGTCAGTATTAACACCAGCTCCAGGTGCAGCTATAGCAGCATTTGCAGCTGTAATAATAGCTGCGATAACAGCCGAGTTAGCAGCATTTGCGTTATTAACTGCAGTTGTTGCAGCAGTATTAGCTGCTGGTAGTGTTGCTGGTGTTCCGATTTGGTTATTTGCGTTATTGATTGCATTGTTTGCCGCTGTTGCTGCATTGTTTGCCGCTGCTAGAAGAGCTTGTAAGCCAGCAGGTACACCAGGTATTGCGCCGCCACCGCCACCGCCACCAGCTGCCGCTGCAATTGCAGCATTTAAAGCCGTTAGTGCATTGGCTGCTTCTGTGTTAGCAGCTGTTGAGGCTGCTGTTGCCGCTGCCGCTGCAGCATTTGCTTTAGTTATAGCTTCATTGTTTGCATTGTTTGTTTGTTGTATTTGTTCTATTAACTCATCCATTGATGTTACATTCAAGATAGTTCCGTCACCATTGTAATCAACGTGATATCTAGCATCTTCTTGCATAGCTCTACGAAGATCTTCTGTGGTGGTTACTTGTCTTGCGATCTTGTCGTTATTTGGGTGAACGGTTGTTGTTTGTGAGCTTGTATAAGTATATTGGTATGCTGTTATAACATCTATACTTCCAAGACCAGTTGTGTCATCCCCATAAACTGTTAAGTGAATGTTTTTGGTATCTTCAGTGGTACCAGAGTTATTTCTATTTATGAGTGTTAGTTTATTTCCCTCTGAAATTTCAGCTCTAACGCCAGTTTTGTTGTACTGGGCGTTGATAGCAGCTGCAACGTCACTAATATTAGTTATATTTTTATTTTCGATCTTTACGCCGTTTAGTGTTATGTTTAATTTTTGCTGCCCTACAAATTGACCTATATTTTGTGGAGTATCACTTCCTATCGTGTATTTTTGCGTTTTAGCATTTGCGTAGCTTATCCATATACCTTGACCTTCTCTTAGAGCAAGACCGTTACCAAGCTCGTCAA
>JAHADO010000246.1 GCA_018375265.1 Campylobacter concisus
GCTCTAAATTTAGTGCTAAACGAAGTGCAGCCTAAATTTAGTAGTCTGCTAAGGCGAGTGAGTAAGATTTTAAAATTTGCAAATTTGCCTTGTGAAGTCAGATAAGTGTCAGACAAATTTTAAAATTTAATGAGTTAGTAATTTTAGTAGTCAATTTTTGCGAGTGAGTGAAAGTTTAAAATTTGCGCGATAGTAAATTTCTATTTTTAAAAATGCAAACCTTAAATTTAAAAACTCTTTTATTCAAAAGGGAGACAAGGGGACTTGAATTACGAAGCCGTCCCCTTATCTCCCTTTAAATCCCACAATCCCCTCGCACGTTCAAGGTGCATGCAATGGTGCTTCGCACCGCATGCGGTTTATCATCTGGCAAGTGTCAGGCAAATTTTAAAATTAGAGCTGGCATATCACGCTTCTAAATTTAGTGGCGAATAGTTATGAGCCCTAAATTTAGTAAGTTGCTAAGGCGAGTGAGTAAGATTTTAAAATTTGCAGAATTGCTTTGTTAAATTAGATAGGTGTCAAGCAAATTTACTTCTAAAGCAGGCAAATTTTACCAACTACCGCTGGCTCCGCCGCCGCCAAAACCACCGCCGCCGCCACTAAAGCCGCCTCCTCTGCCATTTGAGCGACCGCCACCTCCATTTGAGCCTGAATTATCGCGTCTAAAGCCCATTGGCAAAGAGCCACCTTGGCTATTTCTCTTAAAAACATCTTTTAAAATAAAGAAAAATACCGCAAAGATAAAGGCAAAAGCGCCAAAGATGATAAAATAGTTTTGCACGCCAAATCCCTGCTCAAGTGCGGTTGATACAAGTCCAGCAAAGCACGTGCTAAAGCCAGTTCGCATAAAAAATTTGCCAAAGATCACGGAGGCAAAACAAGAGAGCATGCCAGCAAAAAAGGCAAACACGCCAAAAGGCAAGTCGCTAAGGCTAGTTTTGTTACTAAATTCCTCGCCGCTAGCCACTTTTATGATCGCCAAAACGCCATCTTTCACGCCTTCGCTCATCTTGCCATTTTTAAACTCAGGTATCATCACGCTATTTATGATCTGGCTTGAGATGGCGTCAGTTAGCACCCCTTCAAGTCCGTATCCAACCTCGATGCGGACCTTTTTCTCATTTGGAGCAACCACCAAAAGCACGCCGTTGCTATCTTCTTTTTGACCTAGTTTGTAGCCTCTAGCTATCTCGAGCGATAGCTCTTCGATACTCTTATTTTCAAGCGAATTTAAAGTCACTATGGCTATTTGCGTGGTGCTATTTTGCTCGAAATTTTGTACTAAGCTTAAAAGCTCATCTCTTTCATTTTGTGAAAAGATATGAGCCTCATCGTTGATCTGCTCATTGAAATTTAGAGCAAAACAAAAGCTAAATGCAAAGAGCAAAAGGCTAATGATTTTTTTCATTATTTCTCAAACGAAACTTTTGGGTTTTTCATATCTTCGCTGCTAACCTCGATGCCTTGTTTTGGCTTCATCTCTGGGTAGAAAATGCCTACTATAAATTTACCCGGAAAGCTTCTAAGAGCTACGTTGTACTCTTTTACAGCCTCGATGTAGTCGCGTCTTGCTACGCTTATGCGGTTTTCTGTGCCTTCAAGCTGGCTTTGGAGTGAGAGGAAATTTTGATTTGCTTTTAGCTCTGGATAGCTCTCGCTAACTGCCATTAGCCTGCCAAGTGCGGAGCCTAGCTGACCTTGAGCTGCCATAAATTCTTTAACCTTTGCCTCGTCGCTAAGACTGCTTGCGTCGATGCTTAATTGCATGCTCTTACTTCTTGCGTTTGCCACATCTTCAAAGACCTTTTGCTCATGGGCTGCGTAGCCTTTTACAGTTTCAACTAAATTTGGCACGAGATCGGCTCTTCTTTTGTATTGATTTAGCACCTGAGACCACTTCTCGTTGGTGTTTTCATCAAGCACGACAAATGAATTTGCGTATTTGAAAGCGCCAAAAACAAGTGCTGCGATGACTACAACTATGGCTATTAAATTTTTCATATTTTCTCCTTTAAAAGGGGTGATATTAGTAAAATAAGGCTTAAAAAATGATGTAAATTTGAAGTTAGGTAAGTGAAGTGAGTGCTTAAAAGAGCACTCACTTTTTGGGGATTATAGGTCTGTTTGGATCTTATCTTCAATGATAATATGTACTGTTTGACCATTTACAGTATCGTTGCTTGTGTAGCCTTTTGAGCCAAAGTCAGCATTTACTAATGGATCTTCATGCCACTTATCTTTTATATCTACCTTGCTAGTGCTATCGCCTCTTATCTTAAGGATAGTGTTGATGTTATCAGTCATAGCAAAGATATCTTTTGCGTCAAATTTGATCTCAGAGTTGCCTTTTAGCTGGATATTTTCAAAGCTATCGACCTTTTTATTTAGGTCAGCTATGCTGCCAAAGTCAACAACTGCAGTGTTGTTAAAGACAAGTGTATCGTTGCCTGCGCCGCCGTACATTCTCTCTGAGTTTGCATTAAATGCAACTGTATCATTTTCAGCTTCATGCTCGATACTAAGCGTTGTAGTAGTAGCTTTGCCTTTAACGCCACCTGGTGTCACGAGGTTGATAGTAGCTGTTACATTGTGCGTTGGTACACTTGTATCGATATCAACTGTCATGCCATCTTTTATCTCGCCTCTGTTGATATCATCAGCTGTTAAAATGGCTGTTTTTGTCACATTTGCACCTGGGTTGAAAGGATCTGTATATGTTAGCTCTACAGTGTCGCCCTCTTTAGCGTCATCATCAAGATATACTCTTAGTTTGGTCGTACCTCTGTTGCCATCTATAGAGTTTTCATATTTAGTTAAGTTGCCATCTCTATTTTCATCTTCTCTAAGAGTAAAATTAGCTTTTCCAGCAGCTGGAACTATACAT
>JAHADO010000247.1 GCA_018375265.1 Campylobacter concisus
TCATCGCAAGCTCGCGTTTGCTCTTTAAAAATAGCTCCAAATTTTCAAGCTGTGCCACAAGCAGAGCTGCATTTAAATTTGGCAAGCGGTAGTTGTAGCCGATCTCGCTATGACGATACTCAAAAGGATGTGGCACCTTGGCCGTTGTGGTGATAAATTTGGCGTGCTTTGCTATCTCCTCGTCGTTTGTGATGATAGCTCCGCCTCCTCCGCTTGTGACGATCTTATTGCCATTAAAGCTCATCGCTGCAAGCTTGCCAAAATTCCCCGTATGAGTGCCTTTATAGTAGCTACCAAGGCTCTCGGCGCAGTCTTCTACTAAAGCGATGTTCCAACGCTTGCAGATTTCAGCTATCTCAACTATCTTGCAAGGCAGTCCAAAAGTGTGCATAGGCACGCAGGCTCGCACTATCCTGCCGCTAGTTTTATTTACACATTTGCCGCCTTTTAGCTCGCAGTTTTTCTCCAAAAATGTACTAAGTGACGCTGGCGACATACCAAGTGTATCAAGATCAACATCCACGAAAACCGGCTTTGCAAAAAGGTAACTAATGGCGTTGCAAGTGGCTATAAAAGTAACTGGCTGGGTGATCACTTCGTCATTTTGCTCTACACCAGCTAGTTTTAGGCAGGTGTGAAGCGCAGAGGTGCCATTTGTCGTGGCAACTGCAAATTTAGCACCGACCATTTGAGCTAGCTTACTCTCAAACTCATCGACAAATTTGCCGACACTTGAGACAAAGCTAGAGTCGATACACTCAAGTAGATATTTTTTCTCATTGCCTATAAATTTAGGCTCGTGAAGCGGGACTTTGTCCTTACCAAAGGTGCTTTTTATAAATTTCAAAACCTCGTCAAAATCACATTTTTTCATCGAGATATTTTCCTGTTTCTTTATGCATAAAATTTGGTATGAGCTCGAAGACCTCGCGCAAAACATCCTCTTTGCTCCATGCTAAGCTTGATTTTAAATTTAAGATATTGTTTTTGAAAATTTCTAACTTTTTGCTGTCAAAATTTGCATCATTTTTAACTATGCCGATATTTTGAAGCCTTTGCATATCAAGCCTCTCGCCATCAACGAAAAACTCCTCGTAGTCCTTCTCTCCAGTCGTGTCGCTAGGCGCAAAAAGACAAGGGTAAAAGCCATCTTTTGGAAGCACTTTGGCTAGCTTTCTAGCCTCCTCCTCATTTTCACACAAAAATGGCTCATAGCCTAAATTTGCTAAGTATCGCTTGGCTATCTCACTAAATGTTATGAGGTCTAAATTTTCATCTAATTTTGGGAAAAATATATCTCTATTTTCGCCAAAAATGGTGCTTAAAAGGCAGAGTTCACCGCTCTCTTTTGGCGTTAAAAAATAGCGTCTGACGTCGTTTGGAGCGACTATGGGCTGAGACTTTTCTATGCGCTTTTGAAAGCCAAAAAGAAGCGAGCCATCGCTAAATGCCACGTTTGCAAACCTGGCCATCGAGACGTCAATATTTAAAGAGTGCCTAAACGCAAACATCTCCATGATGCGCTTGCTAGCTCCCATTAAATTTACAGGGTTTGCGGCCTTGTCGGTGCTAACGCAGAAATATTTTTTTGACTTCATATCCGAAGCTTGAGCCAGCGTTTTATCAGTGTTAAAGATGTTTGTTTCAAGCATCCTCATGAGTGTAAATGGGTCTTTTTCGCTTCTAACGTGCTTTAGCGCTGATAAATTTAAGACGTAGTCAAATCCACCACTTTGCACCAAAAGTGCGTCAAATTCGGCACTTGCAACATCTATGGCAAAAGTTTTAAAGTCGCCACTTATATATCCAAACTCGCTTCTTATGTCGCGCACTAGCTCAACAAGGTTGTTTTCAGAGATATCAACGACGTATAGTTTTTTGGGGTCTCTTATAAAGATCTCTTTTGTCACAGCAGAGCCTATAGATCCTGCCCCACCGATAACTAAAAAGCTTGAACTTGAAACTATCTCTTTTAGGTCTTTATCAAGTGCATTTATGTCATCTTCAAAGAGATTCTTCGTGCGTCCTATTAAGCTTAAGATATCCATTTTTAGTCTTCTTTTGGAAATATTCCACGTTTTTTAAGCTCTTTTATAAGAGGCTTAGAGGCTTCTTTTGTTGTTTCTGTATCAGCATTTATGCCACCGGCTGCCGAAAATAGCCAGTATTTATGCGCATTTGCCCATTCAAATAACTTATCTATTTTTTCTTTGTTCGTATCGCTAGGTGCTACAGAAATTTTAGCAAGCTCTAGCTCCTGGTAGAAAACCGATATCATAAAAACATTTTGTATATATTTCATATACTTTCTTTTTGATATAAAGTCTTTGGCTTTATCTACTTTCTTGACTATTTTTAAAAGTTCATCAAAATGCTTTTGAGTTATCTTGTCTTGTTCTCTTAGCAAATTTAACTCATCTATTTTAGGAGTAACTTCTAAAAATACTTTTTCAAGCTCTTTCTTCAAAAAGGTTTGCATTTTTATCTTTTCTTGTATTACTTTATAAGCTTTTAGCATATCGTTATTTGTTGTTTTTTCACTATTTTTTGGTATGTGAGGCAGTTTCTTTTCTTTTTTATCCACACAAAGCTCTCTCATAACCTTCAAAAATGGTCTTTCTATAGTTCCTTCTATTCTTGCACCACCTTCAGTACAGTTATACGAAGTTATATTTTCGAGTTTGGACTGCTCAATATCATTTTCAAACTGATTTTTAAATAGCGTCCAAACATAAGTTGTTCGTACTTCTCCTTCGCCACCATAAGCTGTGATATATAAATTTTCGTCAGGCTGGGCAATAGTGTGACCTTTAGCATGGCTTGCCCCATCTTTGCCAAAAGCAAGATCCTGACCTATAAAAACAATATTTTTATGTCCTAACACA
>JAHADO010000248.1 GCA_018375265.1 Campylobacter concisus
AAAGGCTCTAGTAAATCGCACATCAAAGTGTAGTGAGAGAGAAACTCCTCAACTATATCATAAGAATAATCGACTTCAAGCCTTTTTAATATACCCATTTTCATGTCCTTAAGAAATTGGCGTAATTGTAGCAAAATTTTGATAAAATTGTTAGCATTATCACAAATTTTACCGGACTTAGCCATGAAAGATGAAAAAATCGCAAAGAAAAAACTAACTATAAATGATATAAAAAACAAAAAAGGCGTTGAACCTATCGTGATGATAACCGCCTATGATGCGCTATTTGCGAAGATTTTTGATGATTACGCTGATGTGATCCTTGTTGGCGATAGCTTAAACATGAGCTTTAACATGAAAGAGAGCACGCTAAGTGTCGATATGAGCACCATGCTTTATCACACAAAGGCCGTTTGCGCCGGAGCTAAAAAGACTTTTATCCTAGCAGATATGCCATTTGGCAGCTACACAAACGAAAAGCAAGCGATCAAAAATGCGATGAAATTTTTTAAGCAGACAAATGCCGATGCAGTGAAGCTTGAAGTTGGCATGCATCAGGTAAATTTAGTAAAACGCCTCTGCGAAGAGGGCATAAACGTGATGGCTCACATCGGACTAAAGCCACAATTTTTTAAATTTGAGGGTGGATATAAGATAAAAGGTAGAAGCGAGCTTGAGGCAAAAAGGCTAGTTGATGAGGCTTTGGCGTTTGAGCAAGCTGGTGCGTTTGGCATACTTCTTGAGGGCACACTTAGCAAGGTAGCAAGCGAGATAGCAAGGCAGGTTCGTGTGCCAGTTGTAGGCATAGGCTCTGGGGTGGATGTCGATGGGCAGGTGCTTGTTTGGTCTGATATGTTGGGATTTTTCGAGGACTTTAAACCTAAATTTGTCAAGCGCTATCTTGACGGAGCCGCTCTTGTGCGAAAAGGCGTGCAAAGCTATGCTAATGAAGTAAAAAACAAAATTTTCCCAAGCGAAGAGTTTTCATATCAGGGTTAAATTTATACTCCAAATTTATAAAGCAGCCCATAAAAACTCTGCAAAAAGCTCTAGCAACACCAAAGCGCTAGAGCATACTTTTTAAATTTAAAAAAGCTCTTCTGATTCGAGATAGTTTTGCGAGATGTTTCGCTCTTTTTCGTCGGTATTTACGTGAAGGACGTAGTAGCCTATCTGTGTGTTGCTAGCATCAAGTAGCGGCACAACGCAAAAATAGTGCGTCTTATATACGTAAAATTCATACTTTTTAAGGTCGATATCACGCAAAATTCCAACTATATTTAAATTTGCACTGCTTAAATTTTCGATGTAATAATCACTTAAAATTTGATCACTTGGCGCGCTTTTATGTGCTGGCATCTTATCTTTTGATAGGAGCACGAAAAGGTCTATGCCTTGCGTTTTATAAAAATTTCCAAGTGAGTCGTAGTTTAGCAAAACCTCGATACTACCGATGTTTTTACCCTCATGCATCACATTTGAAACAGCCCTTATATGCACCCCAGCATACCACGCCTCGATGCCAACCATAGGCCTATCTTGACGCCTTGACTCTTGGACTAAAAACCTACCACTAGCGATCATATCGCCATATCTGTTTAGGTCCCAGCTTCTTACGTAGCTTTTTAGATCTTTGTCATAAAGATGAAGCTTGATGTTGTTATACATCGACGCTGCGCCAAGAGTTTTGGTCAAATTTTCGATGTTTTTTACGCATTCGTCGCGGTCTTGACCTAGCAAGCACATCTGCACGGACTCATTTTGAGCAAGCAAGATCGAGATCGCCATCGATGAAAATTTCTCATCATCGATGCTTTTGTTTAGCTGTTTTACGTGGTAGTCAAAAAAGACGCGCATGTTGTTTTGCTTTTTTTCAGCCATGTATGAGCTATAAAGAAAGTAAAATAGGCTACCAAGCAGCGTAAAAACGACCAGGACGATATAGATATTAAAATATTTTTTGTATTTACTCAAAACTAGACCTTAGTTTTTTTTCTAAAAATTTAGCAAATTCATCAAATTTAGGCAGCTCAAGCTCGCTTTTTCTTTTTGGATTAGCCCAAACGCTATCTGGGAAAAATGCATCATTTTCAAATCTCGCAATGACGTGAATATGCACGTGTGGCACGTAGTTTCCAAAACTTGCGATGTTTATCTTAGTTGGTTTATAAAACTCAAGCATCGCCTTTTCAGCCGCCAGCATCGCCTCAAAAAGCCTAGCTCTACTCGCCTCATCGCAGTCGCTTAGCTCGCGGTAGGGCTTAGCTGTAAAAATTTTCACCCACGGAAGCTCGTTCTCTTCGCGCTCAACTCTTATAAATTTATCTTCATATATCATATTTTGCCCCTATTTTATACGAAATTTCTCTCTCGCAAAAGCGTGTAAAGCTTGATCGTTGAGATAAAAAATGTCACGATCGCAGGGCCAAGTATCACGCCCCAGAAGCCAAACGTCGTGATGCCAGCGATCATCGCAAAAAAGATGAGTAGCTCGTTTATCTTTGTTGGTATCTTGACTAGTTTTGAGTTTATAAATTTAATGACAAGTGGCTTTAGCAGCGTATCAGCGCCAAATGAGATCACGATGATGGTGTAAAGTGCGATCGTGATAGCCGCTGCTGTGTTGCCATTTGCAAACTCATAAATGCTAATAGGCGCCCACGCCAAAAAGCCACCAACGACTGGGATGAGTGAAGCGAAGCTAAAAAATATGCCAGTTAGCACGCCGTCATAGCCGTAAAAACTGGTGACAATGGCAAATAAAAAGCCCTGGATGATCATATTTGCGATGGTTGAGTAAAAAACGACGCCCATCACGTTGCCAACCTCGCTAAGTATCGACTCAGTGTCCTCTTTTTTAAGCGGAAGTGCCTCTTTTA
>JAHADO010000249.1 GCA_018375265.1 Campylobacter concisus
TAGACTTTTTTAGGTCGCTATTTGCCCCTTTTAGCAAGCGCGTCTATCTAGTAGGTGGCTGCGTGAGAGATGCACTTTTGGGGCGAGAAATTTATGATTATGACATTGAAGTTTATGACATAGAGCCTCTTAAATTTGACGAGCTTATGGCTAGCATAAGAGCTAGTGGTGTTGGCAAAAGCTACTTCATCTACAAATATAAAAACTACGATCTTGGTCTGCCACGAAGCGAGAGTAAGACTGGAAATTCGCACAAAGACTTTGCCGTAAGCTACATAAATGATCCAAGCCTTGCAAGTCTTAGGCGTGATTTTACAGTAAATGCCATGATGATGAACATCTTTAACGGTGAAATTTTAGACTTTCATGGCGGCAAAAAGGACCTTGAGAGCAAGATGCTAAGACACATCGATAGTGAGAAATTTAAAGAAGATCCGCTAAGGGTGCTACGTGGCGTGCAGTTTAGCGCTAGGCTTGATTTTAGCATAGATGATGATACGCTAGAGCTTATGAAAACGCTTGATCTAGCGCATCTAAGCAAGGATAGGATAAATACTGAGCTCATTAAATTTTTTCGCTCAGAGCATCTTGAAAAAGGGGCGTTTTATCTTTTTAAGCTTTCGCTTTTTAAAGAAATTTTTGGCGTGCAAATTTGTAAAAATGATCAGTTTTTGGCTGAGCTAAAGAGCGCTAGAAATTTCGTGGATGATGAGAGGCTATTTTTGTATATGCTTTTTGGTAAATTTGAGCTTGACGCAAAGGAAATTCTAGAGAAAATGCGCCTGCCAAAGAGCTACTTTTCTATCTTAAAAGAGCCCTTTTTTAAAGCTATTCCAAGCGATAGAGAGCTATTAAAAATTGCTCTAAATATGCCCATAAAATCGTGGCTTGGAGCTTACAATAAAGAGCGCATAGAGCGCGCAAAAGAGCTTGGGGTCTATGAGCGTAAATTTGAGCCAAAGATAGATGTGAGAGAGATCTTGGCGGCTGGCTTTAAAAACGAGATGATAGCAGCTGAGATAAAACGCAGACAGGAGCTTGAAATTTCAAACTATCTTAGCGAGCGTAAATTTATAAAATCTTAATCTTTAAAACTCTTAAAAGCCCATTTTGGCTAAAATGGGCTAGTTTATAACACTTTTTAAGGCAAGAAATTAAGGCAAGAAAAACTTATGTTTAACATAGTCCTAGTCCATCCTCAGATACCGCAAAACACCGGAGCTATCGGTAGAATGTGCGTAAATGCAAATTTAAAGCTGCACATCGTTAAGCCAACTGTCTTTGATCTGAGCGAAAAGGCTGTTAGACGTGCTGGGCTTGATTATTGGAAAATTTTAGATCCAAAAATTTGGGAGAGTTTGGATGAATTTTTGGAGGCAAATTTAAGCCACAAAGAGCGATTTTTCTTTGCTACGACTAAGACAAACAGACTTTACTACGACGCTAAATTTGAGCCAGGAGATTTTATATTTTTTGGTGGAGAGAGCACAGGACTGCCAAGAGAGTTTATGGATATAAATTTTAAAAATGCCATAACGATCCCGATGGGGAAAGAGGGCAGGAGCTTAAATTTAGCCATGAGTGCTGGTATCATCGCGTATGAGGCGATCAGGCAAAACATCTCTAAATTTGACTTTAGGAGCGAGGTTTGAGAGCGCTCTTTGCATTAGTTTTTGCCGTTTTGATGGCGTTTGCTAGCGAGATAAGTATCGCAACTTATAACGTGCAAAATTTATTTGACTGCAAGGACGATGGCAGCGAATATCCCGACTTTAAATCTAACACTTCAAAGTGGGACTGCGAGGCGGCTAGCTCAAAACTAAAAAGAACAAGGCAGGTCATAGATGCCCTAGATACCGACATCATCGCACTTGAAGAGGTTGAAAACGAGCAGGTTTTAAAGGCTTTGGTTGATGGCAGCGAGTATAAATTTATAGCCTTTAGCAAGGCAAAAAACTCTCCAGTTGGGCTAGCTCTCATATCAAAGATAAAGCCAAGTGGCAGTGAAATTTTTGAAGTGCCAAATGTAAAAACTAGAAACATTTTAAAGGTTATTTTTGAGGTGGAGGGTAAGAAATTTGGCGTTTTTGTTAATCACTTCCCAGCTTATAAAAACGGCATAAATATGCAAAAAAAGGCTGAAAGAACGCTAAGAGCTGCTCTTGGTAACGAGCAAAATGCCATAGTTTTAGGCGATTTTAACTCACCTTATGGGCAAAAATCCATCTTAAATGATATCATCGCAACTCGTGGATTTTACGATCTTTATAGCTTTTTAGCCCCAAAAGATAGATACTCTCATGCAGTCCATGGCAAAAAGCGTGCCATTGATCACGTTTTGCTCTCGCCTAGCTTTATGGCAAATGGCGATCTAAGCTACGTTGATGGCAGTTTTGAAGTCTTTAAACCAAGCTTTGTGCTTGATGAGCATGGCTTTGCAAAGAGCGATCTTTATTCAGACCACTTTGCGCTCAAATTTAAAATCTCAACCAAACCAAGTCCTGCTAAATCAAATGAAAATTTAAAAAAAGAAGCTAAAAAAGTAGAAGATCAAAACTATAAAAAAGCTAATATAGAGACGCTTTTTGAGTATCCTGAGGCCTTGCCAGCACTTGTGGAGCGAGCTGTTGTCATCTTAAAAGATAAGCATGGCTTTATTGTTTCAAAAAATCGCCGTGGAATTTACGTTTATGATCCTAAAAATAGCGTCGGCGTGGGCGATGAGCTTGACATTTTGGTCAGGCGAGTGAAATTTTACAAAGAGGCGCTTGAAGTAAGCTCTTATGAGATCATAAATGAGCATGGCACAAAAGAAGTGAGTGAAAATTTACTTGATAGCTCAAAGTTAAGCATTGCAAGAAGCGGCGATGT
>JAHADO010000250.1 GCA_018375265.1 Campylobacter concisus
AAGATATACTAGCTAGGATTTTAAAGCTTAGAAATTTAGAGCTTAAAAAAGATCAAACACTCGAGGGACTAGCAAGTAAGATAATGGATGTTTTAAAAGAATTTGATGAGAGGACGAAGATAAGAGAGCTTTAAAAAATATAACATAGAAGGCATTCGCTCTAAGCCCTTTTAGCTCCCATACTACTAAACATTTTTTATATTTGCCGATATAAGCTATATATTTTAAAAGGATTTAAAATGAATATATCACCAAATTTAGAGCCCATAAATATAAATTTACCCAAAGATATGATCTATTCAAGAGTCCTTCTTGGTGTAGATAGAGTGCAAACTTTAGACAATACAAATTTAAAATCTGAGCTTAAAGACATAGCTACTAAGCTTATCTCAAATAGCACCTACTCTATCATTCAAAATGCCAGCACCAGTGGCGTAAAGTCAGAGTATGCTAAAGCAGATAGCGGGACAAACGATGCTTTTTCTTACGTGGATATCCAGCGGAGAAACTGGGACAAAAAGGACTTTGAAAACAAATATCTCTTTGGCGAAGATGCCTCAGCACTAAGGAAAGTGGATCAAACTAGAACCTATTTCTCATCTATAAATTCAAAAACTCCCATTAAGCCCATTGCGGCAGCAGATACTAAATTTACAAATTTAAATGACTATGCCTATGAAAAAACGATAAAAACCTCACTGGGTGATGTGGAGGTCTTTTTGGATCTTTATGACGATAACGACAAACTAGGCATAGGCAAGCTAGATGCAAATGGATTTTTATTTAACTTTGATAGCAACAAGGACGGAGTGATAAATTCTGGTGATAAATACTTTGATAAGCTAAAGGTTAGAGGCTACGACAAAGACGGAAATGAGAAAATTTTCAAACTAAGCGAAGTCGTAAGCGAGATAAACCTTAACGACTTTATTAAAAAAGATATTAGAAATTTAAGCCATGAGGCTATGGACTTTGCTAGCAAAAACACAGTTGATTACAGAGTTAGTTTAAACAACTCAAACCCTTATACTCTATTTTCGGCCGAGTATCGCTACCAAAAGATAGGCAAAGAAGAGACTAATAAATTTTTTAAAGACCATGCAGACCAAGATGGCTGGGTAGATCTTAGGGATAATAAGATATTTAACGAAGAGAGTGGCTTAAACAACTTTGCCTATGAGAAAGTTGGCTTTGACGGCAAGAAAAGGCTTAGCGAGTTTAACCCTATCATAAAACCTGCTGGATCTAAACAAGATGAGAGCTTTTCATACGCAGGCTATCAAAAAGATAGCTTTATGAAATTTTATAACGACTACCAAAAAGAGTCTAGCGCTCACAGCAAAGATGTAGAGTGGATAAGCAAAAAATTTAAAAGAAAATGATGTAGAAGACGCAGATGATCTCATCTCAAAGCTAAAAGCCACAAAGTCATCTTATATGATCGCTATGGAGAGTGAGTTTGAAAAAGCAACTGGGCTTGATTTTAGCCTAGAAAATTTAGAAAGAGTAAAGCATGCTTTTGAGAGTGATACGAGCAAGGCAGCAGCTGCTCTAAAGGACGCAGACAGCGTAATAGCCATGAAGCTAAATAAAAATGGCACGATCACGCTTAAATTTGATAGCGGAAGAGAGCTAGAGGTAAAAGAAATTTATAGCGACACTGGCAAGCTAATCAGTAAAGACGACAAAGATAGCAAAAGAGCAAGTATAAATTTAGATGCTAAAGCTATGAATGATGTAGAGCTAAATAGACTTGACTTTAAAGATATAGGCATAAAGCAAGATGAGAAGATATCTAGCCTAAAAGAGCTTGGAGCAAAGCTAGTTAAAAACCTCTCTGATAAATTTACAAGTAAATTTCTGATCGGACTTGAAAACGGCAAAAGCATCACCACCAAAGAAATTTACAACATCACCTACCTTGAAAACGACCTCAAATTTAAAGAACTATCTAGCAAAGATAGGCTTTATAAAAAGGTAGATACGAGAGTTTAGGAGTAAATTTATGCATACTAAAAACCCTTGGCAAAATAAAACTTTTCACAAAAAAGACGATATCTTTGGTATGAAGCTAAAAGGATACTAGATGATAAACGCACTTGGTAGCTACCCATTAAATTTAGAGCTGAACATAAAGGTATCAACCAAAGTTGCCACTAAACAAACCAGCTCAGAGGTTTTAGGCTACAAGGTAGATAAGGATGGCTACTTTACAGATGAGTTTAATAAACAAGCTGGCATCCCAAGTGATTATAAAATTCACTCAAGCACGCTGGAGTCGTTAGTAAGGATAGAGACGCAGTCTGACTATATGCAAAGGACTTTTGACAGCATCGATATACTAAAAACCGTAAATAATGCCTACAAAATCCTCTCCCAAGTCGTTGGCGAAGACACACTAAACTCAAAAGAAAGCTTTAGCTTAGATGAGATAAGAAATTTCCCTCAAGGCTTTTCTTATAACCGCCAAAGTATGCAAGTAACCAAGATACATAACTCCATTTATGACTTTGATGCAGCTGCAGCTGCTTCTAGCTTTAACTACAAAGAGTCAAACAAGCAGATGATAAGCACGCTCTTTTTCAACCCAAGCTTTAGCGGCGGAGATGGCAGGCAACCACTAAAGCCAACAACAGACATCTTTAATAACAATAATGGTGGCAAAGAGAGTGTGGGAAGTGGTGTTTTTATCGATCCGCATGGCGAAAGATACACAAATAAAGATGGCTCTATAACTAAAGGCGGACTTTTAGCAGCCGTCATAAATAGCAACCTTGACGTCAAAGAAGGTGAAACCACCGTTTTTGGAAAGAAGCAAGGCTTTGATAAGAGCGTAGATAGTAAAGAATTTAGTAGGGCATTTGAGCTAT